>NZ_AGVX02000545.1 GCF_000239155.1 Actinoalloteichus spitiensis RMV-1378 | reverse complement strand
CCCCGCCGGCCCCGACCCGTGCCGCCCCTCCACCCGGTGGTCGCCGGGGGCCACGAACGCTCTACCGCACGGTAACCTTCGTCCCGGCGGGGGCCGGAGATCGGACGGCCCAGGGCTCGTGAGGAGGACACTGGCGTGGGTGAGTTCGTCACACTGGAGGCCACTGCCGGGGTGGGGACCATCCGGCTGCACCGCCCACCGCTCAACGCCCTGAACAGGGTGCTCCAGCGGGAGTTGCGCACCGCCGCCGAGGACGCCGCGGAACGCTCCGACGTCCGGGCCGTGGTCGTGTACGGCGGGGAGAAGGTCTTCGCCGCCGGCGCGGACATCAAGGAGATGATCGACTCCGGGTACGCGGAGGCGTTGGCTGGGCAGCGGAACCTCGCCGCCGCGCTCGACGCGGTGGCCGCCATCCCCAAGCCCACGGTCGCCGCCGTCACCGGGTACGCGCTGGGCGGCGGGCTGGAACTGGCGCTGTGCTGCGACCACCGCATCGCCGGCGACAACGTGAGGGTCGGCCTGCCCGAGGTCCTGCTCGGGGTCATCCCCGGTGGGGGCGGGACCCAGCGGCTGGCGCGCCTCGTCGGCCCGGCCCGCGCCAAGGACCTGATCTACACCGGCCGCTACGTCGACGCGACGGAGGCCAGGGAGATGGGACTGGTCGACCGGGTCGTCGGGGCCGACGAGGTCCACGCGCGGGCGGTGGAGTGGGCCGGCCAGTTCGCGACCGGGCCGGCCGTCGCCCTCGCCGCCGCCAAGGCCGCGATCGACGGTGGCCTCGACGGCGACCTCGACAGCGGGCTCCGCCTGGAGGGCCAGTTGTTCGCCGGGCTCTTCACGACGGAGGACCAGAAGACCGGAATGCGTTCCTTCGTCGAGAACGGGCCGGGCAAGGCCGTCTTCGACGGCAAGTGACCCGCCCGCGCGGGACGACCAGGGAGGTCGACGTGACCGATCAGCTCACCGGCGAACCGGACGCCCAGCAACCCCGTCCCCACCCGCACGCCAGCGCGGAGGAGGTCGACGCGGCCTGGAACGACCCGAAGCTCGCCAACGTGCTGTACCACGACTGGGAGGCGGCCAGCTACGACGACAAGTGGTCGATCTCCTACGACCAGCGCTGCATCGACTACGCGGTCTCCCGCTTCCGGGCCGTGGCCGGTGACGTCGGCCGCCCCTACCCGACGGCGCTGGAACTGGGGAGCGGCACCGGCTTCTTCCTGCTCAACCTGATGCAGGGCGGCGTCATCGAACGCGGCTCGGTCACCGACCTGTCCCCGGGGATGGTCGAGGCGGCGCTGGCCAACGCCGACCGGCTGGGGCTGGACGTCGACGGCCGGGTGGGGGACGCCGAACGCATCCCCTACCCCGACGACAGCGTCGACCTCGTCGTCGGCCACGCCGTCCTGCACCACATCCCGGACGTCCGGGCGGCCATGCGGGAGGTCCTGCGGGTGCTCCGCCCTGGTGGCCGTTTCGTGTTCGCCGGCGACCCGACCCGCATCGGCGACTTCTACGCGCGGAGGCTGGGACGGGCCACCTGGTGGCTGACCACCAACCTGACCCGGCTGCCCGCGTTGCGGGACTGGCGCCGGCCGCAGCGGGAGCTCGACGAGTCCTCCCGCGCCGCCGCGCTGGAGGCGGTCGTGGACCTCCAC
Source organism: Actinoalloteichus spitiensis RMV-1378 (assembly GCF_000239155.1). Taxonomy (GTDB): domain Bacteria; phylum Actinomycetota; class Actinomycetes; order Mycobacteriales; family Pseudonocardiaceae; genus Actinoalloteichus_B; species Actinoalloteichus_B spitiensis. The sequence goes on along the minus strand of NZ_AGVX02000545.1, from coordinate 9,030 downwards.
ACCTTCGATCCCACCGAGTTGGAGCGGACCGCGCTGGCGGCGGGCGCGGTCGACGTCCGCGCCAGCACCGACGAGTTCACCGCCGCCCTCTTCGGGTGGCCGGTGCGGACCTTCGAGGCCGCCGTGCCCCCCGGCAAACTCGGGTGGGACTGGGCGATGTTCGCCTACCGGACCTGGCAGCGGCTCAGCCGCTTCGACGAACGGGTGCTCGCGAGGGTCCTGCCCCGGGAACTCTTCTACAACGTGTCCGTGACGGGGGTGAAGCCGGACCGGCCCGTCCGGTTGCGCGGGTGAGCGCCCCCCGGCGCGGCACCGCCCGCCGCCCGCCGCACCCGTTCCACCGCCGGTGGGGCACCGAACGCTGATGGGTTACACCTTCACCCTCGACGACGTGCGGTTCCTGGCCTGCGAACGGGGGCGGGCCGCGCTCGCCGCGCTCGCCGACCGCCCGCTCACGGCGGCCACCCGGCTGGCGGACGTCGCCGCGGCCAGGTCGCTGGTCGGGGCCGAACGGGCCTCCGCGCTGCTCGAGACGGCCGTGCTGCGCCGCCGGGCCGCCGGGCGGCTGCGGTGGGCGGACGAGTGGCTGTTCACGGAGGACGCCGCGCAGCAGGCCACCGCCACCGTGGTGGCCGAACACCGCGCCCGCCGGCTCGCCGACCGCGACGTGCACGACCTGACCTGCTCGGTCGGCGCCGACCTGGTCGCCGTGGCCGGGTCGGCGCGACGCTGCCTCGGCAGTGACCTGGACCCGGTGCGCCTGGCGATGGCCGCCCACAACGCCGCCGTAGCCGGGGTGGCGCCGCTGCTGGTCAGGGCCGACGCGCTCCGTCCGGTCAGCCGGAACGCGGTGCTGTTCGCCGACCCGGCGAGGCGGGGCGCCGGCGGGCGCCGCACCTGGCGCCCGGAGGAGCTGGTACCGCCGCTACCGGAGCTGGCCGCCGCGGCCCGGGGCCGGGACCTCGTGGTGAAGGCGGCCCCGGGACTGGACCCCGACCTGGTGCCGTGGGCCAGGGAGGTGGAACTCGTCTCCCTCGACGGCGGGGTGCGGGAGGCCACCCTGTGGACCGAGGGACTGGCGACACCGGGGGTGCGTCGGCGGGCGAGTGTTCTCGGCTCCGACGGGAGCGGCTGGGAACTGACCGATGCCGATCCGGACGAGTGCCCGGTGCGGGAACCGGGGGAGTGGCTGGTCGACCCGGACGGCGCCGTGGTGCGGGCCGGACTGGTCCGCCACTACGCCGCCCGGCACGGTCTCGGTCAGCTCGACCCCCGGATCGCCTACCTGACCGGCGACCGGCCGCCCCCTGGGGTGCGGGCCTTCCGGGTGCTGGAGCACGGCCGCTACGGTGAGCGGACCCTGCGCGCCCGGCTGCGCGAACGGGAGGTCGGTCGGCTGGAGGTCCTCACCAGGGGGGTGGCCGTGGATCCCGACGCGCTGCGGAAGCGGCTGCGGCTCCGGGGGCCGGCGGAGGCGACGGTGGTGCTCACGCGGATCGGGGACACCCCGACGGCCTTCCTGTGCGAGGCAGTACGCACCTGAGGACCCGGTCGTGGACCCTGGCCGCCCCGTCGGGGGCGCGCAGCGGTCCAGGGAGCTCGCGGCCCGTCGTCGGCGCCCCCCGGCGTGGTCGGCGTCCCCTGGCGCCCGCGGCGCGACAGCACCCGGCGCACTCCGACCCCCGGGGCGCCCCTACCGCTTCGCACGGCGCTGGCAGGTCCAGGCCAGCAGCCAGCCGGTCTCGGCGAGGGCGTCGAGCAGGTACCGGTTCGAGATCCTGCCCCGCGTGACGTACACCAGGTCGACGGTCAGCAGCGTCGCGGCCGTTCCCACACCCAGCACCCGCCCCTGGCGTTCACTTTCCGGGGACCTCCCGGTCCGGACCTGGGCGACGCCGACCACCACCAGCAGGCCGCCCACCGTGTACTGCAACCAGTCGTCCACCTTGCGTGGACCGAAGATGCTCTCGAAGCTGCCCAGGCTGGCCAGCGGCCACAGGCCGCCGAGGATGTTGAAGGCGCCCTGGGCACGGGCCAGGGCCCTCGGGGACACGCGCATCGCTCCGCTCCTTCCCGACGTCTCGTCGGCCTGGCGGACCCCCGGTGGCGCCGGCGGCCGGTCGTCCGCCGTGGTGCGGTCCGCACTCTCCGGGGTTCCCCTCCGCCAGCGCGTCACGCCGGCGGATTCACCGAGGAGCGCCCCGCCCCGGTGGGACGCGGCCCGCTGGTGGTGCCGGACGGGGGCGGCGACCGGGCGGGGGGTGCGGTGGGGCGACAGTGGCCGGGCGTGCGCACCGGTGGGGTGGTCCGCCACCGGGTCCTGGCCGTGGCGTGGTGGCGGGAGTGCGGGGACCGTGCCGGAGCGGGGACGCCGTTCTCCCCCGAACGGGAGAGCCACGACCGTGTGACCTCCGTTCGCGCCGGCCCCGGCCTCGGGCCACGCTGGGGGCCTGATCCCCTCCCAAGGAGGCACCCATGTCACGACAACCCTCGCCGTCGCCCTTGGGACGAGCTCCGGTGCGCAGGGCCGCCGCCGTGGTGGGCCTGGTGTTCCTGCTGGTCGGTGTCCTGGGGTTCATCCCGGGCATCACCACCGGCTACGACGGGATGACCTTCGCCGGCCACGAGTCCACCGCGATGCTGCTCGGGGTCTTCCACGTCTCCGTGCTGCACAACCTCGTGCACCTCGCCTTCGGCGTGGCCGGCCTGGCGATGGCCAGGTCGGCGGACCTCGCCGTCGGGTTCCTGATCGGCGGCGGGCTGATCTACCTGGTGCTGCTGCTGTACGGCCTGATCGTCCCGCACGACAGCACCGCCAACTTCGTGCCGGTCAACACCGCCGACAACTGGCTGCACCTGGTCCTGGGCCTGGGCATGATCGGCCTCGGTCTCGCACTGCGGGGAAGGGGGTACCACGACCCGGCCGCCCGGCCGTCCTCCTGACGGGGCCGCGAGGGCTCACGCCCGACGCCGCCCCCGGCGGTCGCGCCCCGTATCTTCTGCGAGGTGAGCGCGCTCTGGGAGTCCCTGGTGTCAGTCGGGTCGTGGTTCCGCCGCGACCCGGAGCAGGCGAGGTTCCTGACCCGGGACTCACTCCGCTGGGTGGTCCGGAACCGCGCCTTCACACCGTGGTACCTGGTGCGCTACCTGCGCCTGCTCCGGCTCCGGGTGACGCGACCGCAGGTCGTCCTGCGCGGCATGGTGTTCCTGGACAGAGGGGTGAGCATCGAGTGCCGTCCGGGTCACGGCCGGTTGGAGCTCGGTCGCTGGGTGCACATCGGCGCGGGGACGGCGGTGCGGTGCCACGAGGGTTCCCTGCGGATCGGGGACAAGGTCGTCCTCGCCCAGCGGGCCACGGTGAACTGCTACCTCGACGTGGAGATCGGGGCCGCGTCGCTGGTCGCCGACGGGGTGTACGTCTGCGACTTCGACCACGTCACCACCGATCCGCACCGCCCCATCAAGGACCAGGGGATCGTGAAGACCCCGGTGCGGGTGGGGGAGGACTGCTGGCTGGGCACCAAGGCCACCGTCCTGCGGGGCAGCCGCATCGGACGGGGTTCGGTCGTGGGCGCCAACGCCGTCGTCCGGGGCGAACTCCCGCCCTACGCCGTCGCCGCCGGTATCCCGGCCCGGGTGGTGCGTCGTCGCGGCCCGGAGAGCCCGGACGACGGGGGCGACCAGGGCACCGGACCCGCCGAGGGTCGTCCGGTCCCGGTCCCGGCCAGCGGCGCCGAGGACATCCCGGGGACACCGGTCGCCGGCTGATCGACGGGCACCCGTGACGCCGACTCGTGGCGGGCGCGGGATCCGGACCGGTGGACCGCGACCCGCGACCCGTTCCGGTGCGAGGACCCGCCAGCGCGTCCGGGGCGGATCAGGGGCCGAACACGTTCCCCGAGGGGATCTTCGGGCGCCCCAGCACGCTGGCGGGCCGGCGGGGGGCGCCCGCGTACTCGCGCGCGGTGTCCGCCGCGATCCGGTCCCAGTCGAAGTCGGTGGCCAGCCGGTCGAACGCGGCGTCCGCCCTGCGACGGGCGGCGTCCGGGTCGTCGAGGACCTCGCGGACCGCCCCGGCCAGCCGGTGGACGTCGCCGGGTGGGAAGGAGACCCCGGTGCTCCCGTCCCGGACCACCTCGCCGAGACCGCCGGCGGTGGAGGTGACCAGCGGCACGCGGGCGGCCGCCGCCTCGAGGGCCACGATCCCGAAGGGCTCGTACCGGCTGGGGAACACGGCGGCGTCCGCCGCGGACAGCACGGCGGCCAGCTGTTCGTCGGGGAGGTGCCCCACGAACCGGACGGCCTCGGCCACCTGGTGCCGGTGGGCGTCGTCCACGAGGTCGGTCGCGTGCCGGCCGCTCCCCGCCACCACCAGCGTGGTACCCGGGTGGTGGCGGCGGATCTCGGGCAGCGCCGCGATGAGGTCCTGGACGCCCTTCTCCCACTCCAGCCGTCCGAAGAAGACCAGGGTCGCCGGCCGGGTCCTCCCGGTGGGGCCACCGTCGCACGGGGCTCCGGAACGCGGGCGGCGCGGCGCGTCCGGGGCGGCGGGAGGCCGGCCGTCGCTGGCCGTGGTACGCGGCGCTCCGCCGCTGGTCGCCGCTGCCAGGGATGGATCGGCCACCAGCTCCGTTCCCCGCCGCCCGGTCCAGCGCTGCCGGTCGATGCCGTTGTGCAGGACCACGACCCGGTCGGGGTCCACGTCGAACAGGTGGGTGACCTCGCGGCGCATCGCGGCCGAGCAGGTGATCAGCAGGTCCGCGCTGTTCGCCAGCCACCACTCGACGGAGTGCACCTGTTGGTTCAGGCTGTGCGAGAGCCATCCGCTGTGCCGGCCCGCCTCGGTGGCGTGCAGGGTCGCGACCAGCGGGACGTCGGCGGCGTCGGCCAGTGCGGTGGCGGCGTGCGCGACGAGCCAGTCGTGGGCGTGCACGACCTCCGGTCGCCATTCGCGGAGCAGCCGCGTGCCCTCCCGGACCATGACGTGCCCCATCGCCAGGGTCCAGGCGACCAGGTCCCGTTCGAAGGTCAGGTGGGGCGGGTCCTCCGCGACGCGCAGCACCCGCACCCCCTCCCGCCACTCCTCGACGGTGGGGTGGGTGGTCGCGTCGGTGCCCGCCGGGTGCCGGGCGAGGACCACCACCTCGTGCCCCTGCCGGGCCAGGCGGGTGGCCAGCGCGTGCACGTGCCGCCCCAGACCGCCGACCACGACCGGGGGGTACTCCCACGACAGCATCAAGACCCGCACCCGCCGATCCTCCCACCGGCGTCCGGACCGGCGGGGACCGCGTGGCGGGTCGTCCGCTCGGCCGACGCCCCGGCGGGCGTGGTGGATCAGTTCGCCGTGGCCGCCACGGAGGGCGCGACCGCCCCCGGCCGGGGTCCCGGGAGCCGGTCGGGGAGGCCCAGGTCGCGGGCGTCGAGGTGGCCGAAGAGTCCGTCGTGGCCCCGCAACCGCTGGGCGAGGCGCGCCGCCCCGGCCCGGTCGCCGCGCTCGACGAGGTCGGCCAGCTGGCGGAAGCGGCCGGCGTGCTCACGGGCCCGGTGGAGCGCGTAGTCGGCGGCGGAGTCACCCGTGACCATGAAGGCCCAGTCGCTGGAGACCGTCAACAGGGCCTCCCGGTCCAGTTGGTCCAACACCGGGTCGCGGTAGGGGGAGCGGCACCGGCCGGTGAGGTCGACCAGCCGCCGCTCGACGTCCCGGTTGGTGGCGACCAGCTCCGCGACCTGGTCGCCGTTCCACACCCGCCAGTCCCGGCCCACCCCCCAGGAACAGGGCGGGGGTTGGATCGCCGTTCCCGGCTCATCCTCGGCGACCACCTCGCCCAAGGTGCGCACCCGGACCCCCGCCTCCGGCAGCGTCCGCAGCACCCCCTCCAACCACTGGGGGCCCTCGTGCCACCAGTGCCCGAAGAGTTCGGTGTCGAACGCGGCCACCAGGGTGGCGGGCCGACCGGTAGCCCTGGCCTGGCGGACGAGCCGGTCCCGAACGGAGGTGACGAAGTCGTCGACGTGCGTGCTGACCCGGTGCAGGGCGCGCGCCGGATCGTAGGGGAGCTTGTCCCCCGGGGCGACGTCCCGCCCGGTGACCCTGGCCGGTTTCAGGCCGGACGGGTGGTCGAAGGTGTGGAAGTCCCGGTAGTCGGCATGACCGGGGTACCCGTCGTGGGACCACACCCGCAGGGACAGCTCGGTGTCCCTGGCGAAGGCGACCACCGGGGAGTCGCCGAGCAGTCGCACCGGGGTGCCGTCCTCGGCGAGGTCCGGCAGCGCGGCACCCTCGACCACGACGTGGGTGACTCCCTCGGCGGCGTAGTCGGCCTCCATGCCGGGCGCGTAGCCGCACTCGGGTGCCCAGATCCCGCCCAGCCTCCCGCCGAGCCGGCGCCGGCCGTCGGCCAGCCCCACCCGCAGCGCGTGCCGCCGGAACCGTTGGCCCAGCAACGGCTGGAAGGGGTGCGTGGCCGGCCCTCCCAGCACCTCCAGCGCCCCGGCCGAACGCAACCGGTCCAGGACCGGGCTGGCACCGTGCCGCCACCGCGACTCGAAGGTGTCCAGCGCCCACGCCGAGCGCCGGTACTCGGCGGCGGCCACCTCCCGCAGCGCCGGGTCGTCCTGGCGCCAGCGCCCGGCGGCGTACTGGGCGCGGAGTTGCCAGTTCCCGAGCCAGGAGTGGAACTCGCGGAGGCAGTGCGGGTCGTCGAGCTGCGCGGCGAGCACCGGGGTGACTCCGAGCGAGAGCAGGCCGCGCCGTCCCTCCTCGGCGAGACGCGCGACCACGTCGAGCACCGGGAGGTAGCTGGCGGCCCAGGCCTGGTGCAGCCACTCCTCCCCCACGGGCCAGCGCCCGTGGTGGGCCAGCCACGGGAGGTGGCTGTGCAGGACCAGGCAGACGCTGCCGATCGGCTGCCGCGCGGTCGTACTCACCGGGTCACCGTACCGCCAGAGATCACCGGGCCGACCGGGTTCGTCGGGAGGGGTGGCCGGCGCGCTGGCCACCCCTCCCGGGGAGTGGCCGTGAGCACCGTCACGTCTGGTGGCGTGCCGCCCGTCACCACGAGAGGCTACCGGTGAGTAACATGAGTGGTGTTGATGTCCACCAGGTGACGGACAGTGCCACTGTGCCAGGGGGGTGCCAACCTGGCAGGGTCATGCCCAACTGATCCGCCGTGCGCGAACACCCCGTGACCCGCAGGAGGTCGATGGAGACCATGAACATCGTCGTGTTGATCAAGCAGGTGCCCGACACCTGGTCCGAGCGGAAGCTGACGGACACCGACCACACCCTCGACCGCGACGCGGCGGACGCCGTCATCGACGAGATCAACGAGCGCGCCGTCGAGGAGGCGCTGCTGCTCAAGGAGGCGCACGGCGGCAAGGTCACCGTCGTCTCCATGGGCCCGGACCGGGCGACCGAGGCCATCCGCAAGGCGCTGTCCATGGGCGCCGACGAGGCCGTCCACGTCAGCGACGCCGCCCTGCACGGCTCGGACACCATCCAGACGGCGAAGGTGCTCGCCGCCGCGGTCAGGACGATCGAGGGCGTGGACCTCGTCGTCGCGGGCAACGAGGCCACCGACGGCCGGGCCGGCGCGGTTCCCGCCATGCTCGCCGAACTCCTCGGGCTCCCGCAGCTCACCCACGCTCGCCGGGTCGAGGTCGAGGGCACCGAGATCCGGGTGGAGAGGGAGACCGAGGACGGCATCACCCACCTCGCCGCCGAACTGCCCGCCGTGGTCAGCGTCGGCGAGAAGATCAACGAACCGCGCTACCCCTCGTTCAAGGGGATCATGGCGGCCAAGAAGAAGCCGGTGACCACCCTCGGCCTGGGTGACCTCGGCATCGACCCCTCCGAGGTCGGGCTGGCCGCCGCGTTCACCTCGGTGGTCGAGTCCGCTCCCAAGCCCCCGCGCGGCGCCGGAGAGCGCGTCGAGGACCAGGGCGACGGTGGCGTGCGCATCGTCGAGTACCTGGCAGCGCAGAAGCTCGTCTGACCCAGCGAGGAGAGGAAGGCAGTCATGTCCGAAGTCCTGGTCCTCGTGGACCACGTCGACGGTGCCGTGAAGAAGTCCACCCTGGAGCTGCTCACCGCCGCGCGCCGGCTCGGTGAGCCCTCGGCCGTGGTGGTCGGCGCCCCCGGCACCTCGGCGAAGATCAGGGAGAGCCTGGCCGGTCACGGCGCCGCCAAGGTGTACGTCGTCGAGTCGGACGCCGCCACCGACCTGCTGGTCACGCCGCAGGTCGACGCGCTCGCCCTGCTGGCGGAGCGGACCTCCCCGGCCGCGGTGCTCGTCAGCGCCACCGCCGAGGGCAAGGAGATCGCCGGCCGGGTCGCGCTGCGCACCGGGTCGGGGTGGTTGGTCGACGTCGACGACATCGCGGCGGACGGCGTCGCCACCCAGTCGGTGTTCGGCGGCGCCTACGTGGTGAAGTCGAAGGTCACCACCGGTACCCCGGTCATCACCGTGCGACCCGGCGCGATCGACGCCGAGGCGGCCGAGGGGGCGGCGACCGAGGAGGCGGTCGAGGTCCCCGTGGCGGAGGCCTCCAAGCCGGTCCGGGTGACCGGACGCGAACCGGTCGTCGCCGGTGACCGCCCCGACCTCTCCGAGGCGTCGGTCGTCGTCTCGGGCGGGCGCGGCGTGGGCAGCGCCGACAGCTTCTCGGTGGTCGAGGAACTCGCCGACGCCCTCGGCGGCGCCGTCGGTGCCTCCCGCGCGGCGGTCGACTCGGGTTACTACCCCGGCCAGTTCCAGGTCGGCCAGACCGGGAAGACCGTGTCGCCCCAGCTGTACGTGGCGCTCGGCATCTCCGGGGCCATCCAGCACCGGGCCGGCATGCAGACCTCCAAGACGATCGTGGCCGTGAACAAGGACCCGGAGGCGCCGATCTTCGAGATCGCCGACTTCGGCGTGGTCGGCGACCTGTTCACCGTGGCGCCGCAGCTGTCTCAGGAGGTCGCCAAGCGGCGCGGCTGAGCTACGCCGCTCGGTGACGAGCACCCCGGTGGCCCCGGTCGGCGTCCCGCCG
>NZ_AGVX02000546.1 GCF_000239155.1 Actinoalloteichus spitiensis RMV-1378 | reverse complement strand
ATCGGGCGCTCCGGTGCGGACCGGTTCCTCGGACCGGTGGCCGGGCGGGCGCGTACCTGGTGCGCGCCTCCCTCCACTCCGGTCATTCGTTCGAGTGGAGGTGGCGGAGCGGTCGGCCAGTATGTGAATCTTGTTCGCCTGCTTCTCGGCTTCTGGTGCCAGTCCGTTCGCATTTCGTCGCGAATCCGGGTGACAGCATCGCGCGATCGAGGCCATCGTCTTCCGCCGGTCCGAATCCTGCCGTTACGATCGGCGGCGGGCGCAGCGGCACCTGGGACATCGCTCGGACTCGCGGCCGGCGACATCCGCCCAGGACGACGGTGTTCCGTGCCGCGGAGATCGCCGGTGGCGGCCGCCGATCCCGGCCCATCCTCCCGCGAGCGGAACCGAAGCCTGGACACCGGCGCGACGTTGTTCCCACCGGCGTCGCCGTTTCGCCGCTCGCAGGTCGAACCCGTGTGACATGTCGGTTGGTTCGTCGTGATCAACGTCTGGTGAACGAGGGGTCGGGATTCCAGTGCCGCTGCGATGCAACTTCCTGGGACCGATGGAGATAACGCTGGACGGGCACGAGTGCACGCCCAGTCCGTCCAAGCTGCGTACCGTGATCGCGCTGCTCGCCCTGCGGCCCAACCAGCTGGTGCAGGCCAGACAACTCGTCGACGAACTGTGGGGCCAGAACCCGCCGGCCACCGCACCCGCGACCCTCCAGACCTACATCTACAAGCTCCGCAAGATGTTCGTCGCGGTGTCCCCCACCGCCACCGGCCTGTTCTTCACCCGGCGCGGCGGGTACGGCCTGGAGATCGAACCCCGGGACGTCGACTCCTTCCGCTTCCTCGACCTCGTCCGGGTCGGGCTGGGGGCGATGGACAGCGGTGACGCCGTGCGGGCCAGCGACCTGCTCAACCAGGCCCTCCGGCTGTGGCGGGGTGCCGCGCTGGACGACCTGGACACCGGGCCCGTGCTGGCGGCGCAGGTCACCAGGTTGGAGGAGAGCAGGCTGCGGGCGCTGGAGACGCGGATCGAGGCCGACCTCCGGCTGGGCCGGCACCGCTACCTCATCGGAGAGCTCAAGCAGCTCGTGATCACCCACCCGCTGCACGAGAGCTTCCACGGGCACCTGATGATCGCGCTGCACCAGTGCGGCCGGCAGCACGAGGCGCTGTCGACCTACCAGCGGCTCCGGCGGTTGATGATCGACGAACTCGGGCTCGAACCCTCCGCCGACCTGCGGAGGCTCCAACAGGACATCCTCGCCGGCGACGGGCCTGCCCAGCTGCTGCCCGGATTCGTGCGCTCGGCCCGCACCGTGCTCGGCAGCCCCGCCCAACTGCCCCCGCCCGTGCCGGACTTCGTGGGGCGGGAGAACCAGCTCCGCGACGGCGAGGCGTGGGTCCGGGCCCAGGTGGAGGACGGGACGTCCCGGCCGGTGGTCGTGGTGCGCGGCCTGCCCGGCATCGGTCGCCGCGCCTTCACCACCCAGCTCGCCCACCGGGTGCGGGAGCTGTTCCCCGACGGCCAGTTCCACCTCGACATGGCCGGTGCCGGTCCTGGGCGCGCCCACGACGCCCTCGCCCGGTTCCTGCGGGCGGCCGGCTTCGCCGAACCCGAGGTGCCCGCCGGCACCGAGGAGCGGGCCGACGTCTTCCGCACCTGGACGGCCAGCCGCCGGGTCCTCGTCTCCCTCACCGCGCCCGCCTCGGTGGAGGACGTCCTGCCGTTGTTGCCCACCGGCCCGCACTGCGCCGGGTTGATCGCGGCCCCCGGTGGTCTCGGCGAGATCAGCGGTGCGCGGGCGGTCGACCTGGAACCCCTGAGCACGCGGGAATGCCTGGAGCTGCTGACCTCGGTGGTCGGGCGACGGCGCATCCTCGCCGAACGGGAACAGGCCGAACGGCTCGCGGGGCTGTGCGGTGGGCTGCCGTTGGCGATCCGCTGCATCGGCGCGCGACTCGCCGCCGTCAGCCCGTGGCCGATCCGCAACGTGCTCCGGCAGCTGGAGGCGAGCCCGACGAGCCTGCTCGACCTGCTCACCTTCAACGGGTTGGACGTGCGCGCCCGGTTCGAGCTCGGTTGCCGGGGCCTCCCCGGGGAGGCCTTCGACGCGCTCTGCCGGCTCGCCGCCCTCGACGAGCCGGAGTTCGCCGCGAACCAGGTCGCGCCCTGGCTGGGCTGTTCGACGGTGGCCGCGGACCAGGTGTTGATGCAGCTGGCCCAGTGGCGGTTGTTGGAGCCGAGGATGCGGGAGACCAGCCGGGCCGACGGGGAACTGCGGTTCACCTTCCACCCGCTGCTGCGCCTGTTCGCCAGGGAACGGGTGCGCACCTCGGTGGAGGGACCGGACGCCGTGGGCCGTACCGGTACCGACGGCTGACCGGGTGGTCCGCCCCGCCCCGGCCGGGCCCCCACG
>NZ_AGVX02000547.1 GCF_000239155.1 Actinoalloteichus spitiensis RMV-1378 | reverse complement strand
CGACTCCTTGATCAGGAGCTACGAAAAAGGTAACGGGGCGGGGCCGGGTCACGGGGCGCCGCGCGGTGGTGCCCACCCGTAGCCTGTGAACCGCACGACGTCAGGGAGGGCTTGATTCGGTGCGTGAACTCGCCGTCGACTTCGGCACGTCCAACACGGTGGCCGCGGTGCGCACATCTCCGCACGAGCGGCCCAGGCTGCTGGCGGTGGACGGCTGGCAGGCGCTCCCCTCCGCCGTGTGGTTGGCCCCGGACGGCGAGTTGGTGGTGGGGATCGACGCCCAGCGCCAGGCGCGGCTGGACCCGAGCCGCTACGAGCCGACGCCGAAGCTGCGGGTCGACGAGGCCGAGGTCCTGCTCGGCGACCGGGTGGTGCCCGTCGTCGACCTGATCGCGGCCGTGCTGCGCAGGGTGGCGGGTGAGGCGCGGCGCCAGCTCGGCGGCGAACCCGACCGCGTCGTGCTGACCCACCCGGCCGACTGGCACCGGGTTCGTCGCAACACCCTGCGGGCGGCGGCGAGGGCCGCCGGCTGGTCGGCGCCGGTCAGCCTCCTCGCGGAACCGGTCGCGGCGGCCGCCCACTTCGTCGAGGTGACCAGCCACGACCAGGTCGTCCGTCCCGGCCAGGCCCTGGCCGTCTTCGACATGGGCGGGGGCACGACGGACACCGCGCTGGTCCACCGAGGACCCGACCACGGGTGGCGGGTGCGGGCCGAGGCCGGGACGCCGGACTTCGGTGGCGGGGACGTCGACCAGCTGGTGCTGGAGCACATCCGGGCCTCGGTCGGCGCCGACCGGCCGGAGTGGGGCGAGCTGCTCCGCCCCTCGGGGCCCGCCGCGCGTCGCGCGGCACGGGCACTCGCCGACGACGTCCGCGCCGGCAAGGAAGCCCTCTCCCGGTACCCGCAGACCGACGTCCCGCTACCGGACCCCCTGCCCGACGCCCACGTCACCCGCGCCGAGCTGGAGGCCCTCGTCCGCCCGAGGCTCGAACGCACCGTCGCGATGCTCGCCGGGACGGTGGGCGCGGCCAGGGCGGACCTGGCCGGGGTCTTCCTCGTGGGCGGGGCCACCAGGATGCCGCTGGTCGCCACCATGATCGGGGAGCGGCTCGGCGTGGTGCCCGTCGCGGTGGAGTCCCCGGAGAGCAGCGTCGCACTGGGCGCGCTGACCACCCGCGCGGCCAGTGACTTCACCGGACCGGGGCGCCCGCCCGGCGAGGAACGTCCCCCCGACGACGGTGAGGCGGTGACGGAAGTGACCCGGGGGGCCGGTGAGGAGCCGACCCGTCGGCTGGCGGACGGACCGGCGGCCGGCCCACCGGGCGCGGCGGCGGGCACGACCGTCCCCACGGACGCCGACGCGCCGACCCGGAGCATCCGGCCGGAGGACGCACCCACCCACCGAGTGGCCGCGACACCCGCCGGTGTCCCCACCGGCTACCCCGCGACGCGCCCGGTGGACGCCAGTCGTGTCTACCGGCTGGACCAGGCTCCGTGGGGGCCCGTGCCGCCGGGCCAGCCCGGGCGGGGTGGGGGGAGCCGCCGCGTCTGGTTCGTGGTGGCCCTGGTGGTGGTCGTCGTGGCCGTCGCGGTCGCGGCGGTCCTGAGGTGGTTCGTGCCGGCCGGTGACGCGTCCCGCCAGGACCTGGTCGGTGACGGGGGGCGCGGCGGGACGTCCCGGATCGCGGAGACCTGGAGCTCCGGGGCGGAACCTCCGAGCGAGCCCGACCCCGGCGAGGAGGTCGACCCCTCGGTCGGCGCACTGTTCCTGGAGGCGGGCCTCCAGGACTTCGCAGCATCCGCCGCGGCGGGCGCCGAGGAGTGCGGTCCCGCCGACATGCCGGTGTTCGAGATGGTGGTCGGGTCCGGTGCGGCGGTCACCTGCGAGTACACCGTCGACGGCGTGGGCTACACCGTGACCTTCCTCTCCGGTCGCGGGGCCTGCGAGGTCGCGTTGCTCGCGACCGCGTTCGGGGAGTCCCAGGGCTCGGGAACCTGGTCCGGGGGCGGGTACTCCGGGCGGTACCGGTTCGCCAGCCTGCCCGCCGGGGCCCCCGCCTCGGCGGCGCTCACCTACACGGCCGAGGGTGAGCCGCTCTGCGGCGCGGTGGAGCCCTCCGGGGGCACGCGGGTCACTCCCGAGCAGCTGGTCGCCTTCTGGGAGGACAATGTGCGACCGGTGGGATGAGGCGGGGACGTTGGCCGTCGGTCCGTCATCCGACCGGAGGACCGAGCGAGCAGGGAGAGGAGCGGTCGCAGCGATGCCGGTGACCGAGCAGGCACCGCACCTGAGGAGGGTGGTCAGCTACGTCCAGCGGGGCGAGCGGATGACCACCGGACAGCAGCGTGCCTGGGACACGTACTGGGCCGAGCTGGGCCGGGACGGGGACGACCTCCCCGACGGCCCGTTGGACGTCGAGGGCTGGTTCGGTCGGTCCGCGCCGCTGATGCTGGAGATCGGGTCCGGGATGGGGGAGACCACCGCCCAGCTGGCGGCGGCCGAGCCGGAGCTGAACTACCTGGCCGTCGAGGTGTACAAGCCGGGTCTCGGCCAGCTGCTCCTGCGGTGCGAACAACACCAGGTCCGCACCCTGCGGGCGGTGCGGGGCGACGCGGTGCGGCTGCTGTCCGCGAACATCCCGGAGGACTCCCTCGGTGGAGCCCGGATCTTCTTCCCCGACCCCTGGCCGAAGAAGCGGCACCACAAGCGTCGGCTCGTGCAGCCGGACTTCGTGCGGCTGCTGGCCTCCCGCCTCGCGCCGGGCGCGGTGCTCCACCTGGCCACGGACTGGGAGCACTACGCGGACCAGATGATGTCGGTGTGCTCGGCGGAGCCGTCGTTGCGGAACCAGTTCGCGGAGGAACCGGGCGGGTGGGCTCCCCGTCCGGACTGGCGTCCGGTGACGAAGTTCGAGCACCGGGCGACGGAGGAGGGACGCGTCGTGCGGGACCTCTTCTTCGAGCGGATCTGACCCGCCAGGGATCACCCGAAGCGGTCATCAAGTGTCGCGGTCCACGCGACGACTGCGGTCACCCTTCGCAGGTCACCGCCCGAACGGGTGGTCTTGCCCGCCGGGGCAGGATGACCCGTCCGGCAGTGACGCGTGAACGGGGAGCCGAACTACGTTCCGCTCCGTGTCCGTCTCGTCACGCGGGGCCTCCGTGTCGCCGCCACGCCGCCCCGCACCGGCCGCCGCGCCCCGCACGGTCGGGGCCGTCGTCCGCCTGGGCCGTCCGGGCGACCGCCGCCGGCCAGGTGGAGGGTGTGCTCCCGGGCCGGTGACCCCGCCGGTCCGGCCGGTTCCCGGCCGGACCGAGCCCCTGCCCGCCGGCGGCGGTGAGGCCGCCCGGGACGAACGGCTGGTCGCGGAGGCGGCGGCCTTCCTGCGGCTCCACCACGCGGGCGACCCCGACCAGGGCGCCCTGCTGGACAGGGTGGACCAGATCAGGCGGGAGGTGGCCAGCACCGGCACCTACACCCACACCGGCGAGGAGCTGCGGTTCGGGGCGTGGCTCGCGCTCCGGGAGAGCGGCCGTTGCCCTCCGGGCCTCGGCTGGCGGGACCTGCTGGTCAGGGACCTGCGCGCGGTGCGCGACCCGGCGGGGGTCGCCGCGGGGTGCGTGGACCACCTGCGGGTGGCCGTCGTTCCCCCGGCGACCGCCGAGGACCGGACCAGCACCGGCGCCCCACCTCCCAGCGGCGGGCGGGTCAGGCCGGTGGTGACCGTGTTCGGCCCTGATCTTCCCGGTGAACCGGCCGCGCGGGTGCACAACCTGGAGCTGGTCGGGTACGCGGGTCACGAGGGGATCGGGGGCGCGGTCGCGGGCGACGCCCGGCACGTGGGCATCACGCGGCGCCTCGGTGAACTGGGGTGGCGGGGTCCGCTGCGACCGGGGCGCTTCGACCAGCTGCCCCTGGCGATCGGGACCAGCTGGGCGAGACCGGCGCTCTTCGACGTGCCCCGGGACGCCGTGCACGAGGTCCCCCTCGAACATCCGGAGTTCGACTGGTTCCCGGAACTCGGTCTTCGCTGGCACGCGACGCGGGCCGTCACGGGACTGGCCCTGCGCGTCGGAGGAGTCCACTACCCGGCCGCACCGTTCAACAGCTGTTACGGGGCCGGGGAGATCGCGTCGCGGCTCGGCTCGGCGGCGGGGTGCGGGGCCGAGGCCGAGGTGGCGCGCCGGCGGGCTCAGGTGGACGGAAGCCGGGAACCGGGGTGGGAACTGGCGGAGCTGGAACGGGCGGTGGTCCACTCGTTCGCGGCGGCCGGGGTGGGCCTGGCCGCCCGGGCCGGTCTGGCGGAACGCCGGTGTTCGCAGCTCCGGGCCTGGCGCGGCTCGCGGGGCCCGGCGTGCTTCGTCGTCGAGCCGGACCGGTTGTTCGCCCGCCCGGGGCCGGGGACGGGGTCCGCCATCCCGGTCCCCGGCTGATCGGCCGATCCGGCAGGGAAGGCGGACCGTCGGGTGGTAGAGCTCGGCGCGGGCACCCGACCGGTCACCGGGTGGAGAGGGAACCGTTGAGGACCAGGGCCTCGGGGCGGCGGGCGCGGCGGGACCGCTCGGCGGTGGCGCGGCGGGCCTCGCGCGCCTTCTTCTCCTCGGCTCGCAGCGCCTGCCGCTCGGCGACGTCCGGCAGCACGGGGCTCAGCGCCATCAGCAGCAGCACGCCCAGCGCCAGGAGGACGGCGGTCCAGGTGAAGGCCATCGTGAACATGGGGTTCTCCTCGTCGTTCGGTGTGTTCCGTTGTCGTGTTCCACCTTCGCCGCTCCGGCGGCCGGGCGAATCGGTCGATGAGCCGGGACCGCGCACCGATCGGCCGAGGGGGACTTCCCTGACCCCGGACCCCGAGACGGGCCGGGGAAGCGGGCGGGCCTCTCGGCGGGACCGGTCGTGGCTCCGGAGGGCCGCGCCCGGCCCTCCCCCTCCCCCGCGTGACCGGTGCGAGGGGCGGGCCGACCGGCTGCTCCCCGACAGGCCGGTCGAACCCGCCGGTGTCACCGGACGACCGAAGGGCCTCGTTCGTCGCCGGGGTGGAGGGGGGCGAGGCGATCGACGGCCCGCGTCCGTAGCCTGGGACGCTGATCGGCCAACCGGTCGCGCCCACCGGGGGCCGGGCCACCGGGCGCGGGAGCACCACACCGAGCGGAGGGGGGAGGGAGGCGGATGTCGAAGCGCCGAGACGGTAGCGAGGCCACCGCCCGGCAGAGCACGATGTGCCACGGCTGCGGTGGCCAGGGGCACCTGCTGGAGCCGGTGTGCGCGGTGATCGGCGGCTCGGGGCGGTCCCTGCCCCAGCTGCGACCGTGCCGCTGGTGCGGCGAGACCGGGCGGGTACCGGGGCTGACCCCACCGACCTGAGCTGGCCGGACACCGGACCCGAACCGGGCACCGGTGCGCGCCGCCGAATGTCGGGCCG
>NZ_AGVX02000548.1 GCF_000239155.1 Actinoalloteichus spitiensis RMV-1378 | reverse complement strand
CAACACCTGCGACACCGCCGTCAACGCCATGAACAGGCTCGCACCTCGGCCACGTGCGCAACCGCGGAGGCCGTCGGCGACCGCTGCTGGCACGGTGAAGGAGTGGCTGGCGCCGCTGGTGGTCCGCACTCCAGGTCGAGGGCGGTCGGTGGGCAGCTCGAGGGGCACAGCGCCGGCCAGCGCGTTCCGCCAGTAGGCGAGATGCCGGTCGAGAGCACCGTCGGCGAGGTCCTTCCGCTGCCACTCCGCGTAGTCGGCGTACTGGACGGGCAGGGGCCGCAGGCGGGGCTCGCGCTGCTCGACGATCGCGCTGTAGACCTCGTGGAGCTCCCGTGTCAGCACGCCCATCGACCAGCCGTCGGTCACGATGTGGTGCATGGCGAGCAGCAGGACGTGGCTGTCCGTTCCTTCCCGCACCAGCAGGACCCGGAGGAGTGGACCGGTGCGGAGGTCGAAGGGAATGCTGATCTCGTCGTGCAGCACCTCGGCCAGCCGCTCGGCACGGTCCGGTTCCGCCCTGTCGCTGAGGTCCGTCACCCTGATCGCGACCTCGCCGGCCGGGTGGACGACCTGCACGCCCTGACCGTCCAGCTCGTCGAAGGTGGTCCGGAGCGATTCGTGGCGGGTGACCAGTGCGGTCACGGCGTCCCGCAGGGCGACCAGGTCGAGGGGGCCGACCAGGCGGAGTGCTCCACCCACGGTGTACTCGGTGCCTGTCCCCTCCGTGAACTCGTCGAGGAACCAGAGTCGCTGCTGGGCGAAGGACATCGGCACCGGGCCGGCGTGCCGGTCCCCGCTCGCGGTGACCGGGCTGGTGTTCCCCTTCGAGATGTCGCGTTCGATCACCTCCGCGAGTCCGCGCACGGTGGGCCGGTCGAACAACACCCGAGGTGACAGGTCCGCGTGGAGGAGCGACCTGATCCGGGAGACCACCCGCAGGCTGCGGATGGAATCCCCGCCCAGTTCGAAGAAGTCGTCGGTCACGCCGACCTGCTCGGCGTCGAGCACCTCCGACCAGATGTCGCAGAGCAGTCGCTCCTCCACCGTCTCGGGGGCGGCGGAGGCGGACTCGCCGCCGTGTTCCGGGGCGGGCAGCGCCGCGCGGTCGAGCTTGCCGTTCCCGGTCAGCGGGAAGGCGTCCAGGACGACGACGTTCGACGGCACCATGTGCTCGGGAAGAGCCGCGCGGAGATGTTTCCGCAACTCGGCAGGCACCAGGGACCCACCAGCGGCAGCGACCACATAGGCGACCAGGCGTTTGTCGCCGGGGGTGTCCTCCCGGACG
>NZ_AGVX02000549.1 GCF_000239155.1 Actinoalloteichus spitiensis RMV-1378 | reverse complement strand
GCCCGACCTCCGCGCCCCGCCCGGCCCCGCCACCCCCGCCAGGACCAGAGCGGACAGTCGTCCCGGACGCCTCGGGACGCGGAGGTCACACCCCCCGCCCCCGGACACGAACCCGGCTCAGTCCACTCCGAACCACCGATCGGCCAGCGAGGGCAACGTCGGCTCCGCCGGCGCCGGCAACAACCGCAGGTAATTGGTCAGATTGCTGTAGACGTGCAGCAGCGTGTAGGCCAACAACCGCCGGGACAACGCGGAGTCCACCGCCGCCCGGTCCAGCCCGTACCCGGCCAGCAGCGCCGCGAACGCGCCCGGATCTCCCCGCGTCAGGAACACGCCCTCGGCGACGAACTCGTACTCCGCGGCTCCCCGCATCGCCGGTTCGAAATCGAACAGCCCCGACACCTCCCAGCCCGCCTCACCCGGGCGGACCAGCACGTGCTCGGCCATCACCTCCGTGTGCAACAACACCGGCCGCCCCGCCGGCAACGGCGTCGAGGCCAGGAAGTCCGGAATCTGCTCCACCCAGGCCTCCGGCAACTCCCGGGACCGCTGCCGCTCCACGCAACCCGCCCGCTGGGCGGCGACGAACTCCTCCCAGCACGGCGGCCCCAACACGTCCAGACCACGATGGTCCACCTCGTGCAGGGCGGCCAGCACGCCACCGACCCGGCCCGCCACCGACCGGCGTTCCGCCGGGGCCAACGACGGCCACACCGCACTCAACGGCCGACCCCGCAACCGGCTCATCAGCACATACGCCCACCCCTCACTGGACCCCACCCGATGCACCCGAGGAGTCTCCACCGGCAACCGACCCTCCACCAGGTCGAGGACCCCGGACTCCAACACCGCCTCCTCGGCATAGACCGGGGGGGGGACAGCTTGAGCACCAAGTCCTCCCCGACGGCGTACACCGGCAGCGACCCGTCGGAGAACCGGGTCAACTCCCCCTCGACCCCCAGACGGCGGCACAACCCCACCACGCCGGGCCGCAACCTGGCCTCGTCCTCGACCACCGCCTCGAACGCCGCCACCGTCGTCACATCAGGGAGGGAACCACCACGCAGCATGCGGATGACCGTAGCCAACGCGCCCCGCTCACCGCACCGCGTTTCCCCCAGCGCGCGCCGCAGGTGCCGGGCGGAGTACCCCGCGCCAGCGGCCACCTCCTCCGGAATACCCACCGCACCACCCGTGAACGCCACCGCTCACCGCACACCAACGAACCGGCGACCTCGGCACGCACCTGCTCGGACAACCCGCCACCACACACCCCGCCCGCCACACAGGACCAACGCGGCGGCCACGCTCGTCGCCACCCGCCACCGAACACACAACCAACCCAGAACCAGACAGCCAAAAAGCCCCGCACCGGCGGAAACCACCACAGCCACCCCCCAACAGCACCCGGGTGGCCACCGCTCACCACGCGACCCAACCTCTAACCTGAGCCCGGCCTCGAACAACGGCAGAGCGGAACGGCATGTCAGCGACACGACTCCTCGTACTCGGCGTAGTACGCCACTGCGGAACAGCACACGGCTACCGGGTACGAGCCGAACTACTCGCCTGGGGCGCCGAGGAATGGGCCAACATCAAATGGGGATCCCTCTACCACGCCCTCCGACAACTCGCCAAAGAAGGCCTGCTCACCGCCACCCCCGCCCCGGACACCCCCGGACGCACCGACTACTCCCTCACCACCACCGGAGAAACCGAGTTCCACCGCCTGCTCCGCGACGCCCTCCGACGACCAGAACACCGACCCGACACCCTCGGAGCCGCACTCGCCCTGCTCCCCGCCCTCACCAGGGAGAACGCCATCACCCTCCTCACCGAAAGACTGCGCACCCTGGAAACCGAACGCACCGAGAAAGCCAGGCTCGCCGAACTCGGCACGAACCCCGGCACCCAACACCTCCGCGAACTCCCCCTCCTGTGGGAACACACCGCACGCGGAGGCATGGAATGGACCCGGGGGCTCCTGCACCGCCTGCGCTCCGGCGCCTACGCCATGACCAACGACAACACCAACACCACCCCACCCTGAGGCGGGAGAGCGGACGCGCGCCGCGCCACCGGACCGGACGCCGGCACACGCCGCCCCCCTCACCCACCCGGGCCGATCCCACCGCCCGGAACTACGACGACCCGCGGAAGGGAATCCTCCCCCGCGACACCTCGTAACAACGGTTCAACTCCGCCACGAACCGCCTGACCCGAACCGCCAGAGCCCGCATCCCACTCACCTCCCCTCCTCCACCGACACGGCCCGCCCCACCGGCGCTGACCACCCCACCGCCCGCTCACCACGCCACACCAGGTCAGCCACCACCCCCACCACCAACACCACCCCGCACACCACGGCGAACAACCGCACCGCCGCCTCCAACGGCACCCACAACGCCAACGCCCCCACCCCGACCGCCGGCACACCCGCCCCCAGGTAGAACAGGACGTACAACGCCGAAGTCGTCCCCACCGACGCCGACCGGGGAGTCACCGACTCCACATCCGCCGTCGCCCCCCAGTACACGAACCCGTGCCCCACCCCAGCCGCCACCGCAGCGGCCCCCAACACCCACAACCCCGACTCCGCCACCGGCAACGCCAACCCCACCAAGCCACCCCCCAGCAACACCACACCCACCCGCTGCGCCACCACCGCCCCCAACCCCGGCGTCAACACCTGCGCCACGGCCGAACACGCCATCACCACCCCGATCACCAACCCCGACACCACCGGACTCGACACCCCGAACTCGCTCCGCAACAGATCCGGCACCAGCGCCAGGAACAACCCCACCACCGCCCACGCCACCCACCCGTTCACCCCGCCCACCACGAACGAACGCCGCACCACCCTGGGCACCCTCGGCCACGCCAACCGCCACCCCCGCAACGGCCCTGACCGCTCGGGAAGACGACGCACCAACCCCATCACCACCACCGTCGCCACCACGTGCACCGCGAACGACATCGACAACGGCGCCGGCGCGAACGAAGCCAACAACCCCGTCCCCAACGGCCCCACCGCCCCACCCACCACGAACACCACACCCGCCACCAAC
>NZ_AGVX02000550.1 GCF_000239155.1 Actinoalloteichus spitiensis RMV-1378 | reverse complement strand
GATGCCGCCGCGACCGCGCCCGCCGCGCTCCGCACCGGCGCGATCCCCCCGACGTCCCCGGCCCCGGCGCGACCGGGCCCCACCGAGCCCCGCAGGACCGACACCGGCGCCGCCGCCCCGCACCAGGCCGAGCGGGTCCCACCGCCCGCGCCCTCGGGGGAGACGACGGGGGCCGGGCAGGCGCGGGACACCGAGCTCGGGCCGCCGGCCCAGAACCCGGCCGTCGTGCCCGCCGAACAGGGGACCCCCGAGGGCACCAGAGCACCCGAGCGGGAGCCGGTCACCGTCGACCCCGAACCCCGGACCGAGATGCTGCGGCGATGGCCTCCGGCGGACGTCGACGTCCAGGAGGAGACGGCGGCGGACAGCCTCGAACTGGCCGAGCAACCCGTGGAGCGGCCCCGGGACACGCCGCGGCGTTCCGTCACCGTGTGCACGGTCGCGCTACCCGGTGAGTGGGCGGCGGCGAGCGTGCTCCGGGAATCGCTGCGCACCCACCACCCGGAGACCCGGTTCGTCACCCTCACGATCTCCCCGACCCCCGCGGAGACCGGCGACGACCACGTGCTCGGACCTACCGACATCGGACTCGGCGCGGAGGAGTTCCACCGCCTGGCGACGTCCTGCGATGCCGACCAGCTGCGAGCGGTGCTCCGGCCCCGCCTGCTCGCGCACCTGGTGCGCGGTGGCGAGCCGGTGTTGTGCCTCGACCCCTGGGTGCTGGTCGTGGGTCCAGTGCTCGACCTGGTGGCCGACGCCGTCGCGGAGTGCCCGCTGGTCCTGGTGCCCCGGACCCTGGACCCGTTGCCCACGGACGGACTCCGGCCCACCGCGTCCGACTTCGCCTCCGCCGGCACCTTCGACCCGGGGTTCGTCGCGGTGGGGCCCGGTGCCGAGCGGTTCCTGGCCGATTGGGCCGCCCAGCTGCGGGCGCTGCCGAGCGCGTCCAACGCCCTCGACGCGGCGCCCGGCCAGGTCGAGCACCGCGTGCTGCGCGACCGGGGCATCGGGTTGTCGGTCTGGAACGCGGACCGGCGGCCGCTGGGACGTGACATCGACGGCCGGGTGACGGTGGACGGGACACCGCTGCGGACAGCCCACTTCGGGGGTTTCGACCCGCAGCGCCCCTGGCTGCTCTCCACGGTCTTCGGCGACCGGCCGCGGGTGCTCCTCTCCGAACACCCGGAACTCGCGGCGCTGTGCGCCACCTACCGCGGTCGCCTGGTCCGGGCCGTCGACCCAGCCGAGGCGAACACCGGGTTCCGCCAGGTGCCGGACGGCAGCGGGCTGGAGATCCCCCCACGGCTCCGGGAGCAGTTCCACGAGTGTTGGCGGCGGGCGCAGGCCACCGGCGGTGAGGCCCCACCGCCCGCGTTCGGTGCTCCCGGCGAGGGCGTGACCGCCGCTGCGGCGTTCCTGCGGTGGGCGGCCCAACCCCCCGAGCCGGACGAGCGGACGGGACGCCGCGACACCTCCGGCGTCAGCCGGTGGACCTGGGCGGTCTGGCTCGACGACCGTCGACTCCAGGTGGACTTCCCCGACCCGTGCGGCACGGACCGGGCCGCCTACCGCGAGTGGTGCGCGGGGCCGGGAGTCGCCGCCGGGCGTGTGCACCCCGATGTCTTGCCCTCGGCGGGGGCGGGCGCCAGTCCGGCGCTGCTCGACCAGCTCGGCGTGTGCGTCCTCGGCGCCGGTGAGCTCGCCGACCGGGTGCGGTTGGCCGTCGAACACTCCGGGCTGCCCACCGCCGACGAACCCCTGTACCCGGTGGTGCTCTCCTGCGGGCCGGATGCTCCGGTCCCCCCGGACCGGTCGGTCATCCGGGTCAGCGCCGACGGGGCGCCCTTCGCTCCGGGGGTGTCCGAGCTGTGGGTGCTGTCCGAGGCGTCCCGCCGGCTGGCCGCCCGGGGGACGAACCGACCCGTGCGCACGGTCCTGCTCCCGGTCGCCGACCGGGGGGAGGTCGACGAGGCGGCCCGCGCCGCTGCCCGGGCCCGGTGCGGTGTGCCCGAGGGGGTCGTGTTCTGCTCGGCGGCCGACCACGCCGACGAACGGCGGACCAACCCGCTCGGCGTGGTCGCGGCCTTCCTGGCGGCCTTCCCCGATCGTCGGGACGTTCGCCTGGTGCTCCGGGTGTCGGGTGCGGCCGACTTCCCCGAGTCCGCCGAGCGGCTCCGGCTGGCCACCGCCAACGACCCCAGGGTCCTCCTCTTCGCCGCGGCGGACCTGGCCCAGGACGACCTCGTCGACATCGCCGACTGCGTGGTGTCCCTGCACCGGGGAGGTGGCGACGGAGCGGGCGACGCGGTCGCGGCGTGGCTCCTGGGGGTCGCGGCCCGAGGAGTGCCCGTGGTCTCCACCGACCAGGGCGCCGTCACCGAGCAGCTCGGCCGGCGGAGTGCCGCGTTCGTGCCCTGCCTGGACGGGGGGACCGAGCCGGACGGCCGTTCGGCTGCCGACCTGCTGCGGAACCTCGCCGACAGCCCCGAGGTGCGGGCGGAACTGGGCCGCACGGGGCGGGCCGAGGTCACCACCCGGTACGGGGCACACCCGACCGGGGAGGCCGTGCGGGGAATGGTCGAGCAGACCTACCGCGCGTGGCGGGCGGGCCGGGCGCAGGCGCCGGTCGTCGCCGAGGACCCGCTGCGGGCGCTGGTGGTCGCGCGCCACGCGTTGCTCCGCCCGGTCGACGTCGGGGGGACCACGAGCAAGGTCCCCATCGCCCCGGCCCTCCGCAAGGCCGTGCTCCGGGTGCTCCACCACTACGACACCCACATGCGGGAAATGCTCACGGCACTGGTGGACGGGGTGGAGCGGACGGCCCGGGACCTCGTCGCCCGGCAGGACGACGCCGACCGGGGCACCAGCGCCGTGGACGTCGAGGCCCTGCGAGCCGAGCTCGCCACGGTCGTCGGCCGGCAGGGCGACCTCGCGGAGCACCTCGTCGGAGCCGACGACGCGGTGGTGCGCGCGCGGGCGGACCTCGCCGCCCAGCAGCAGCGGCTGCGGGTCGTGGAGGAGGCCGTCACCACCGACTCGGAGCGCCGGGACCGCCAGGTGGAGTTGCTCGCCGAGCGCCTCGACGGGCTGGCCGGGGTCGTGGACCGCACCTTGGACAGGATCGATGCCGTCGAGGCGCGGCTGACCGAGGCCATGCGGGACCGGGACGGCCGGCTCGAGTCCCGGATGCGCCACGTCGACCACGCAGTGCGCACGGCGGACGCGTTGCGGCGCGTGGTGGTGCGTGAGCACCAGCGGCAGCACCCCGCCCCGGTCGAGGGCGCCACCTCGATGGTGCTGTGCGACGCCGGGCTGTTCCGGCTGCCCGCGAGCGACAGCGTGATGTTGCCGTGGCTGTCCAGCCATGGCGTGTGGGAACCGGAGATCTCCGCTGCGGTGGACGGTCTGCTGGAACCGGACGGGGTGTTCCTCGACGTGGGGGCGCACGTCGGGTACCAGACGACGAGGGTGTTGAGCCGGCTCGGCGCGAACGGCAGGGTGGTGGCCGTCGAACCCTGCCCGGAGGCTGGCGCGCTCCTGCGGCACAACGTGGAGCTCAACGTCGTTCCGGAGAACGCGGGGAGGTTGACCGTCGTGGAGGCGGCGGCCTGGGACCAGGCGGCGCGCCTGCTGGTCGCGCCGGGCCCGGGCGGCGGGCTGCGCGTGCGGTCCGAGGAGGGGACGGGTCGTTCCGAGCCGCCCGGCGCCGAGGAGCGGGACGAGAACGGGTTCCCCGTCGAGCACCCGGCGTCCACGCCGGAGGGGGTCGGGAACCCGCAGGGCGGCGCGGTGGGCACTCCGGAGACGGTGCGCGGTGTGCGGCTCGACGAGGAGCTGGTCGGTCTCCCGGCCTTCGAACACGGTCGGCTCTCGGTGGTGCGGGTGGACACGCCAGGCAGCACCTGGCGCGTGCTGCGCGGGCTGTCGCGGCTGCTCCGCCGGGACCACCCGCCGGTCGTCTGCGCGATGTCGGTCGTCGGCGGGGCCGAGCTCGGCGAGGATCCGGCGGCGGCGCTCGACGAGATCCGGTCCTGGGGGTACGAGCTGGCCCGGTTGGAGGGCGGACCAGCCCTGGAACCGGCGGAGGTACTGCGCTGGGGCCGGGAGTCCGACGGTCGGGTTCGCCTGTTGCTGCGCCCTCGGGAGACGCGGGGTCCGGGCGCCTGACGGGGGCGGGTCCTGGGCGAGTGCCCCGCCCGGGACCCGCCCTGGCGGCCGGGAGGGCGCTCGTCCGGGGTCGGTTTGACGGGGAGTGGACGGGTTGGCTAGTCTCGTCCACGCCGCGAACGCGTCGGACGGAACAGGACTTCGGAGCCTGGCGAGGACGACGGCGAGCGACTGGGGCCGAGCGGGTTGACATCGCGATCACGGACCCGGTATTGTTGCGCGGCAGCCAG
The DNA here is from genome assembly GCF_000239155.1 of Actinoalloteichus spitiensis RMV-1378. Taxonomy (GTDB): domain Bacteria; phylum Actinomycetota; class Actinomycetes; order Mycobacteriales; family Pseudonocardiaceae; genus Actinoalloteichus_B; species Actinoalloteichus_B spitiensis. Next base: position 218 of record NZ_AGVX02000550.1, on the reverse strand, counting down.
GCAGGGACCACGACGGAAGTCGTGGGATGAGCACGGACCTGGCGACCCCCACTCCCCTTGGATCAACAGGGACGGGGTCGTCGTGCGTGGTCGTCCTGACTGGCGTATCTCGTCCAGTGCGGGGGCCATCGCGTGAGCGGTGGTACTCGTCGGGCGCGATACCGGGAGGAGGTTCCACCCCCTGTGGGGGCGAGGATTTCCGCCTGGTAGCGTTCCCG
>NZ_AGVX02000551.1 GCF_000239155.1 Actinoalloteichus spitiensis RMV-1378 | reverse complement strand
CCCGGCGCTCCGCCTCCTCGTTCCGCCACAGCGCCAGCCGCCGCACCATCGTCTTGGGGACGTCCTTGATCGGGGCGAAGCCGCCGACGGCGTCGCCGTAGATGGTGGAGAAGCCGACCGCCAGCTCGGACTTGTTGCCCGTCGCGAGGACCAGGTGCCCGTCCTGGTTCGACAGCCCCATCAGCGTGACCCCTCGGCAGCGGGCCTGCACGTTCTCCTCGGCGAGCCCGGTCAGGCCCAGTTGGTCCACGAAGACGGCGACGCCGTCGACGATGGGCTGCGACGAGTAGTGCAGGCCGGTGCGTTCCGCCAGCTCGGCCGCGTCGTTCCTGGAGTGGTCCGAGGAGTACCGGGAGGGCATGGACACGCCGTGCACCCGGTCGGCGCCCAGCGCGTCCACCGCCAGCGCCGCGCACACCGCGGAGTCGATCCCGCCGGAGAGCCCCATCAGGACGGTGCGGAACCCGTTCTTCTCCACGTAGTCCCGCAGCCCCGTCACCAGCGCGCCCCACACCTCGGCGGACTCGGACAGCGGAGCGGCGGGCGCCGGGGCGGCGGCCGGTGGGTACGCGGGGAGCGGGTCCTCCGCGATCACCCGGCGGACGACCTCGAACCCCTCCCCGTCCGGCCCCCCGCCGGGGTTGTCGGCCAGGTCGAGGTCCACCACCAGCAGGTCCTCCTCGAAGCGGGGGGAGCGGGCGAGCACGGCGCCGTCCCCGCCGCACACCAGGGAGTCACCGTCGAAGACCAGTTCGTCCTGCCCACCCACGAGGTTCACGTAGGCCATCGGAACCCCGGTCCTGCTCGCGTAGCCCGAGACCAGGTCCCCCCGTGCGTCACCCTTGGCGCGTTCGTAGGGCGAGCCGTTGAGGCAGACCACCAGGTCCGCGCCCTCCGCCGCCAGCGCGTCGGCCGGGCCGGGGCGCTGCCAGATGTCCTCGCAGATCACGACGCCGAGGTCGACCCCGTGGAAACGCACCACCGGCAGGCGGCGGCCGGGCCGGAAGTACCGGAACTCGTCGAACACCCCGTAGTTGGGCAGGTGGTGCTTGGCGTAGCGGGCCACGACCTCACCGCCGTGCAGCAGCGCCGCCGCGTTCCTCGGCCCCTCCTCGTCGCGGTCCAGGTAGCCGACGACCACCAGGGCCTCACCGCAGCCGGCCTCCCGCAGCCGTACGGCCAACCGGTCCAGCTCGGCCCGGGATCGGGCGGCGAAGGAGGAGCGCAACGCCAGGTCCTCCACGGGATACCCGGTGAGGACCATCTCCGGGAAGGCCACGAGGTGGGCGCCGGCCGCCACCGCCCGGCGTGACCAGTCGAGGACCAATCCCGCGTTACCCGTCACGTCACCGACCTGAGCGTTCACCTGAGCCAGGGCTATCCGGAGCTGCGCCATACGCTCATCTTCCGCCAGTCGGGGGACGGGCGGTCTACCGGGCGGCGAGGAGTGGGCCAGCTCATGGCGGGCTCGTCCGTTCGACGGTCCCTCGGACTGACGTCGCCGCATCGGGGAGCAGTGGACCTTTCGCCATGCCGGTGGACGGCTGTGCCGCCCTGGCAGGATGGGCCGGGTGGGGAAGATCCGGACATGGGGCGCGATAGCCCTGGCCGCGGCCTGTGTCGCGTGCACCAGCCAGCCGACCGACGACCAGACGCCGGAGCCCTCGGCGGCGCAGCCGGGCCCGGCGGGGTCGGTGCCCGATGGCCTCGAGGACTACTACGGCCAGCCGGTCGAGTGGCAGGGCTGCGCCGACTTCGCCACCAGCCCGGAGGAGGCAACCGCCGTCGGAGCGGACGGTCTCGAGTGCGCCCACCTGCGGGTGCCGCTGGACTACGACGACCCCGGGGGTGAGGAGATCCGCATCGGTGTCCTGCGCCGGCCGGCCGAGGACCCCAGCACGCGCATCGGGTCGATCCTGGTCAACCCCGGTGGCCCCGGCGCGGGCGGAGTCCCGGCCGCGGCCGGGCTGGCTCCCGAGGTCGCCGACACCGAACTCGGGCGCCGCTTCGACCTCGTCGGATTCGACCCCCGAGGCCTCGGCACCAGCGAACCCGCCATCCAGTGCTGGACAGGCGAGGAACGGGACGCCTACCGGGTCGAGCAGGTCGCCGACACCTCGCCGGAGGCCGTCGCCCGCAACGACGCCGACCAACGCGCCTACGCCGAGGCCTGCGAGCAGCGCAACGGCGCCGAGTTCCTCGCCTCCCTCGGAACCACCACGGTCGCCCGCGACCTGGACGTCCTGCGTTCCGCCCTCGGCGACGAACGGTTGACCTACCTCGGCTACTCCTACGGGACCCGGTTGGGCAGCACCTACGCCGCCCTCTTCCCGGACAACGTGCGCGCCCTGGTCCTCGACGGCGCCCTCGACCCCGACGCGGACCCGGTCGAACAACGCGTGGACCAGCAGGCCGGCTTCCAACAGGCGTTCGACGCCTTCGCCGACTGGTGCGCCGAGCAGAACCCGTGCGTGCTCGGTTCCGACCCCGAGCAGGCGGTCGAGGTGTTCCGGGAGCTGGTGGACCCGCTCGTCGACCAACCGGCCGCCGCCGGTGACCGGCTGCTGTCCTACCCCGACGCGATCACCGGCACCATCCAGAGCCTGTACACCCAGGAGTTCTGGCCGGTGCTGAACCAGGGCCTGGCGCAGCTCGCCACCGGTGACGGCAGCACCCTGCTGCTGCTCGCCGACGTCTACCACGGGCGTTCGCCGACCGACGGCTCCTACAGCACCATGATGGACGGGTTCACCGCCGTGCGGTGCGTGGACGACCCGCCGATCAGCGACGACGAGGTCCTCACCGAACTCGACCGGCGCGCCCGGGAGGCGGCCCCGTTCCTCGACACCGGCGGCGAGCCCGGCCCGCTGCGGGACGCCTGCGCGTTCTGGCCGGTGCCCCCGAACGACGCTCCGCCCGCGCCGGACGCCGACCGGCTCCCGACCACGCTCGTCGTCTCGACCACCGGCGACCCGGCGACCCCCTACGAGGCCGGCGTCGAACTCGCCGACGCCCTGGGTGGGCGGCTGCTCACCTACGAGGGCAACCAGCACGGGGTCGTCCTCCAGGGGGCGGACTGCGTCGACGAGATCGCCACCGCCTACCTCGTCGACCTCGACCTGCCCGACGAGGACGTCACCTGCTGACCCGGATGCGGCCCCGCCGGACTCGGCGGGGCGCAACACCCGGGTAACGGTGATTGCCTAGGCTGCCCCCATGGATCGCCAGCAGGACTTCGTGCTGCGGACGCTCGAGGAGCGCGACATCCGCTTCGTGCGGCTTTGGTTCACCGACGTGCTGGGCTTCCTCAAGTCCGTCGCGATCGCGCCGGCCGAACTCGAGGGGGCCTTCGCCGAGGGCATCGGCTTCGACGGGTCGGCCATCGAGGGCTTCGCCCGGGTGTACGAGTCCGACATGGTCGCCAGGCCCGATCCCTCGACCTTCCAGGTGTTGCCCTGGGAGACCGCCGACGGCCAGCACTACTCGGCCCGGATGTTCTGCGACATCACGATGCCGGACGGTTCCCCCTGCTGGGCCGACCCCCGGCACGTCCTGCGGCGGACGCTGTCGCGGGCCACCGAGTCCGGGTTCACCTGCTACGTCCACCCCGAGATCGAGTTCTACCTGCTCAAGGACCTTCCCGGCGACGGGAACGAACCCGTTCCCGCCGACTCGGGCGGCTACTTCGACCAGGCGAGCCACAACGCGGCCCCCCACTTCCGACGGCACGCCATCGAGGCGTTGGAGGACATGGGCATCTCGGTCGAGTTCAGCCACCACGAGGCGGCGCCGGGCCAGCAGGAGATCGACCTGCGCTACGCCGACGCGCTCACGATGGCCGACAACGTGATGACCTTCCGCTACGTGGTGAAGGAGGTCGCGATCAAACAGCAGGTCCGCGCCTCCTTCATGCCCAAACCGTTCACCGCGCACCCCGGCTCGGGCATGCACACCCACATGAGCCTGTTCGAGGGCGACCGGAACGCGTTCTACGACAGCGAGGACCCCTACGAACTGTCGGGCACCGGCAAGGCGTTCGTCGCCGGGCTGCTCCGGCACGCCAGGGAGATCACCGCCGTCACCAACCAGTGGGTGAACTCCTACAAGCGGCTCGTCGCCGGGGGAGAGGCCCCGACGGCCGTCTGCTGGGGGCACGCGAACCGCTCCGCGCTGGTCCGGGTCCCCATGTACTCCCCCGGGAAGGCCTCGTCCCGACGGGTGGAGATCCGCAGCCTCGACTCGGCGTGCAACCCCTACCTCGCCTACGCGGTAACGCTCGCCGCCGGGCTCAAGGGCATCCAGGAGGGGTACGAGCTCCCACCGGCCACCGAGGACGACGTGTGGTCGTTGACCGAGTCGGAGCGTCGGGCGGCCGGCTACGCCAGCCTGCCGCAGAACCTCAACGAGGCCCTGGGCGAGCTGGAGTCGTCCGAACTCCTCGCGGAGGCGCTCGGCGAGCACGTGTTCGACTTCTTCCTCCGGAACAAGCGCGCCGAGTGGGACGCCTACCGCAGCCACGTCACCCCGTACGAGCTGAGGACGCTGTTGCCGGTGTTGTGAGGGTCGGGACCAGGCGAAACCAGCTCAGCACGACCGGCCCTCCCGCGCGGACGATAGATTCGGCGCCGTGAGCGAGCTCCCTGCCAACGGCAAGAATCCCGCCGGGGCGTCGCCCTCGGCGTCACCCGCGCCCGCCGACCAGCCGACCACGGACGACGACTCGGCGGCCTGGTTCGACCACTCGACCGCTCCGAACGGGGAACCCGCCGCCGACCGCGCGCACCGGGGCCCGGCAGGGACACCGCACAACGCCTTCGGTGCGTTGCGACGTACCCTGCCGCCGCGCCCGAACGCCGACCAGCAGGGCGGTGACCCCCGGCAGGAGCAGCGGACCTCCTCGCTGTTCACCCCGGCGACGCCGGTCGACGGACCACCCATGCCCCCACCGCCCGGTAGCGTCCCCGGCCCCGGGCCGTCCGCCCCGGCAGCCCACCCGCCGCGACCGGCCACGGGCGGG
>NZ_AGVX02000552.1 GCF_000239155.1 Actinoalloteichus spitiensis RMV-1378 | reverse complement strand
GACCTGGTCGGGTTCTTCGTGAACACCCTCGTCCTCCGCACCAGCGTCGACGAGACCGCCTCCTTCTCCACGCTGCTCTCGCAGGTGCGCCAGACCACCCTGGACGCGTTCGCGCACCAGGACGTCCCGTTCAGCCGCCTGATCGAAGAACTGTCCCCCGCGCGCGACACCAGCCGCACCCCGCTGGTGCAGGTCATGCTCATCCTCCAGAGCGACTGGGTGAGTCCTCCCCAACTCCCCGGGCTGGAGGTCACCGAGTTCGACCTCCCCAGGGAAGCCGCCCAGTTCGACCTCACCCTGCACGTGAGGGACGGGGCGGGCGGGATGCTGGTCGCGATCGAGTACAGCACCGACCTCTTCGACGCGGAGACCGTCGACCGCCTCGGACGTCACTGGATCCGGCTGGCCGAGGCGGTGACCGCCAACCCCCACGGTCCGTTGTCCGAGCTGAGCCACCTGACCCCCGCCGAGCAGCAGAGGCTGCTCGGGGAATGGGGCACGGCCCCGATCTCCTCCCCGGACATCGAACCGCGACTCACCGGAACCGATCTGGTGTCATGGGTGGAGCAGCAGTCCCGGCGGACCCCGGACGCGGTCGCGGTCACCGACGGCCGTGGGACCCTCACCTACCGGCAACTGAGCGAGGCGTCCTGCCGGCTGGCCGGGTGGTTGCGGTCCCGGGGGATCGGTGTGGAATCCCGGGTCGGGATCCGGCTGCCCCGCACCACCGACCTGCTGGTGGCCCTGCTGGGTGTGTTGCGGTCGGCGGCGGCCTACGTGCCGCTGGACCCCGCCTACCCGGCCGAGCGGATCGCGTTCATGGCGGCCGACAGCTCGCTCGAGCTCGTGTTGACCACCACCGCCCTGGCGGGGACCAGCCCGGGCGGCGTCGAGGCGGTGGCCGTGGACAGCGCCGAGTTCGACCACGAACTGCACCAGGTCAGTGACCACGGTCCGTGGCCGGCCCCGGCGTCGGCGGCGGCTTATGTCATCTACACCTCCGGATCCACCGGCCGGCCGAAGGGCGTGGTGGTCGACCGGGCCGCGATGGCGGGACTGGTGTCCTGGGCCGTCGACCGGTTCGGTTCGGGCGGTCTGTCCCACGTGTGGGGCTCGACCTCGGTCAACTTCGACGTGTCGCTGTTCGAACTGTTCCCACCCCTGTGCGTGGGCGGTGCCATCGACCTGGTGGCCGACGTGCTCGCGGTGGCGGACCGGCCCTGTCCGGGAGGTCTGCTGTCCGGCGTGCCCTCGGCGGTGGCGGGCCTACTCGAATCCGAGGCCGCCGCCCTGCGGCCCGCCCGCGTGGTCCTGGCCGGTGAGGCTCTGCCGTTGTCGGTGGTGGAACGGGTGCGGGAGGTGTGGCCCGAGGCCGAGATCGCCAATATCTACGGGCCCACCGAGGCCACCGTGTACGCGGTCGGCTGGTTCGACGGGGTCGACAACGGCCCTGCCCCGGTCACGGTGTCCGGGTCGGCGCCCATCGGCCGGCCACTGTCCGGCATCGACGTGCGGGTCCTGGACCGGTGGCTGCGGCCGGTCCCACCGGGGGTGGCCGGCGAGTTGTACCTCGGGGGGCCGCGGGTCGCTCGGGGTTACGCGGGCCGGCCGGGGTTGACCGGGCAGCGCTTCGTGGCCGACCCGTTCTCCGGCACCGGCGGGCGCGTGTACCGGACCGGGGACGTGGTGCGGTGGTTGCCGGGCGGGATGCTCGAGTTCGTGGGCCGAGCCGACGACCAGGTGAAATTGCGGGGTTACCGGATCGAACCAGGTGAGGTCGAGTCGGTGTTGGCCGAGTCGGATGTGGTGGCTCGGGCGGTGGTGGCGGTGCGTTCCGAGGGGGTGGGCGCCCGGTTGGTGGCCTACGTGGTGCCGGTCGCCGGTGCGCGGGTGGACGTGGCGGTGCTGCGCGAACGCGTGCGCTCGCGGGTACCGGAGTACATGGTGCCGCAGGCAGTGGTGGTGTTGTCGGAGCTGCCGTTGAACACCAGCGGCAAGTTGGACCGGGCGGCGTTGCCGGTGCCGGATGTGGTGTCGGGGGCGGGGTACGTGGCGCCGACGACGGAGGTCGAGAAGGCCCTGTGCGAGGTGTGGGCGGAGTTGTTGGGTGTGGACCAGGTCGGAGTCCACGACAACTTCTTCGACCTGGGCGGCAACTCGATCCTGAGCCTTCGGGCTACCTGGCGGCTGCGGTCGACGTTGGGGCAGGAACTGGCACCCCGCCACCTGTTCGACCACCCCACCGTGGCTGGCCTGATCGCCGCCCTCGACCGGGCCAGTCATCCCCTGGCGGACCGCACCCCGATCACGCCGGTGCCGCGGGACGGCGGGCCGCTTCCCCTTTCCTACGCCCAGCAGCGGCTGTGGTTCATGTCCGAGGTCATGCCGGAGGGTGCCGAGTACACCCTCGCCACGGGTCTACGGCTGCACGGCGACCTCGACCAGCCTGCGTTGCGGGAGGCGTTGGCGGGACTGGTGGCCAGGCACGAGACGCTTCGCACGACCTTCACCGAAGTGGACGGCAGCGCCGTGCAGCACGTGCACGACGACCTGCCCGTGCCCGTGCGGGTGGTCGACGGCGGTGCTGCGGACGGGGGGATCGACGACCTCCTGCGGGAGGAGCTGACCAGGCCCTTCGATCTCCGCACCGGGCCGCTGGTGCGTGTCCTGCTGGTCCGCCAGGCGGTGGACCGGCACGTCCTGGTGCTGTCGATGCACCACATCGTCACCGACGGCTGGTCGATGGGAGTGATCACCCGGGAACTGAGCGAACTGTACTCAGCCGCGACCCGGGGAACCCCGGTCCCGCTCCCCGAACTGCCGGTGCAGTACGCGGACTACGCGGTGTGGCAGCGGGAGCGGTTGTCCGGCGAGAGCGCGGGGCGGCACCTGGACTACTGGCGTGACCGTCTCAGCGGCGTGGCTCCACTGGAACTCCCCACCGACCGCCCTCGACCGGTGGTCCGCACCACGACTGGCGCGGTGCACCTCTTCGAGGTCCCGGTGGACGTGGTCGATGAACTGCGGGCACTGGGGCAGGACCGGTCGACCAGCCTGTTCATGACCCTGACCGCCGTCACGCAGTTGTTGTTCGCGCGGTACAGCGGCCAGCGCGACGTCGCGGTCGGTACCGCCACCTCGGGTCGGGAACCCGAGGTGGACGACCTCGTCGGCCTCTTCGTCAACACGCTGGTCCTCCGGTCGGACGTCGCGGACCACAAGACCTTCACCGGTTTCCTCGCCGAAGTGCGGGAGACGGTGCTGGAGGCCTTCGCGCACGAGGACGTGCCGTTCGAACGCATCGTCGACGCGGTCGCGCCGGAGCGGGACCAGAGCCGCATGCCGCTGGCCCAGGCCATGGTGGTGCTGCAGAACGCTCCCACCGGGCGGTTCGACTTCCCCCGGCTCCACGTCGAGACCTTCGACCTCCCGAGGAAGGCGGCGCAGTACGACCTGATGCTCCAGTTCCAGGAGCAGGCCGGTGGTGTGCTGGCTGGTGCGGTGGAGTTCAACACCGACCTGTTC
>NZ_AGVX02000553.1 GCF_000239155.1 Actinoalloteichus spitiensis RMV-1378 | reverse complement strand
GGCTGGCGCTGTGGCGGAACGAGGAGGCGGAGCGCCGGGGGCAGACGCCGCCGATCCCGCCGAACTCGATCAGCAAGCCGCCCTCGGCGGAGCTGCGCCCCGGCCAGGTCGACACCGACTCGCTGCCCGACTACGAGCTGTTGGACGCGGTCCTGGAGGGCTACATCGAGGGCGACCGGGGCCTGGCCGAGCTGGTGGCCGACGGGTTCGACGCCGAGCTCGTGGAGCGGGTGGTCCGGATGGTGGACCGAGCCGAGTACAAGCG
>NZ_AGVX02000554.1 GCF_000239155.1 Actinoalloteichus spitiensis RMV-1378 | reverse complement strand
GGCGGGGCGCTGGCCTCGGTCCACCGGTCGACGGAGGCCAGGTCGGCCTCGGGTCACCCGGAACACGGGAGGTCGTACCGCTCGGCAGCCGGTGCGGGCGTGCGGGGGTCGCCGGTGGCCCGTGGACGTTCGGTGAGCCGTGGGAGGCTGAACCCGCGGCGGGGTGGCGTCACCCCTTGCGCGCCGGTGGGGCCGGCCGCGGTGCTCGGGCACGGCGGTGGCGACCGAGGACGACCAGCCGGCGGGGTCCGCACCCCGGGCGTTCGCGACGTGGGGAACGAGGCCGAGCCCGCCGATGTCAGCAGGCGCCCGCTCGGCGACCACCCGCGCGGGGGCCGGTCACCGCCCGAGGAGGGTGGGGCGGCGGAGGCCGAGGCTGGTGCTCATCCGCCTGGCCATCGCCCTGGCGTCGGCACCGACGCCCACGATGCTGTCCGACCCCAACGTCCGCTGGTTCCCCACCCCGAGGTAGGCCAGCCGGCGGTGGGTGGCGGACCATCCGCTGGTGATGCGGGGCGCGCCCCGGGAGTCCAGCGCCCCGAGCCCGCGCAGGTAGCCGAAGTCCGGGCGGTAGCCGGTCGCCAGGAGGATCATGTCGACCCGTTCCCGAGCGCCGTTCGGCCAGATGACCTCCTCGCCCTCGACCCGGTCGAAGATCCTCCGGTGGTCGGGCCGGCCGGCCGCCACGGCCTTCCGGAACCCGGCGAGGTCGAGGGTCGGTGGTTGGGCACGCTCGCGGACGCCCCGGGACGCGGGTATGCGGTCGACACCGAGTGCCCGGATCCAGAAGTGCACGTCCCGGCCCAGGACCCGCTGCGGAGCCCAGCGGATGTTCCCCCGGGTCGCCAGGGTGACGACGGCGTGGTCGGCGAGTTCCACCGCGATCTGCACGGCGGAGTTCCCGGCTCCGACGACGATCACCCGACGACCGGCCCAGTCGTCGGGACGCCGGTAGTCGGCGCTGTGCAGGACGGTGCCGGGGAACGAGTCGAGCCCGGGCAGCTCCGGGTGGTGTGGTCGTCCGAAGTAGCCGGTGGCGGCGACCACCGACGGTGCGTGCACCACCTGGCCGTCCGCCAGGTGCGCGGCGAAGCCCTCGGGCGTGGTGCTCACCTCGATCACCCGGTTGCCGGTGCGGATGTCGACGTCGAGGAGCCGCGAGTACCGGCGCAGGTAGGCGATGTGCTCGTCCCGCGTGGGGTAACGGTCGGGATCGCCACCGCAGGGCAGACCGGGGAGCGAGCTGAAGCGGGCGGGGGTGAACAGGGTCAGGCTGTCGTAGTAGGACGGCCAGGAACCGACCGCTTCGGGGCCGGCCTCGAGCACCACGGGACGCAGCCCCCGGGCTCGGAGGGCCTGGGCTCCGGCCAGGCCGGACTGCCCGCCGCCGATGATCAGCGCGTGGAAATCGGACACCCTGCGAGCTTAGGTCGATCACCGGCCGCAACGGCGTGGGCGGACGCGGCGGTTAGGGCGGGCTTAAGCGCGTCCCCGCGGGGCGGCGGCCCCACCGACGCCCCACGCGACCCACCTCACCCGAACAGGCGAGACCATGAGGGTAGCCTCACCTAAAGCCTCCCCGACGGGTGAAGGGAACACCCATGCCCGCACCGCCCCGCACACCGCGCCACGACCCACCGCCGCGCGGGCTCCCCGCCACCGTCCTCCTCGGCACGCACGGCGGCGCGGAGAGGCCCTCGCGGGACGACACCGCGTCGGAGGCCCACCGGCTCGGCGCGGGGCGAGGTCGGCGGGGTGCACGGCGGGCACCAGGGCTTCCCGCCCGCGCGCGGCGCGGGCCCAGGCACCCCACCACCCCCGGCAGGCCGTCCCCCCGGTTCGGGACGGGCACCGCCTGACCCCCGGCTGACCG
>NZ_AGVX02000555.1 GCF_000239155.1 Actinoalloteichus spitiensis RMV-1378 | reverse complement strand
GCTGACGGCGAGGACGTCCGGTCAGACGGCGAGGAGCCGCTCGGCGAGGGCGGTGTGGGTGACCAGGGTGCTGATGAAGTTCCCCCGGAGGGCGGCGCGCAGCGCCTCGGCCTTCTCCGCGCCGTAGGCGAGGGCGATGACCTCGGGGGTGGCGCGCAGCTGCTCGACGCTGACGCCGATCGTCCGCCGTTCCAGCCCGTCCGAGACCACCCGTCCCTCGCCGTCCAGCAGGTTGCCGCAGAGTTCGGCGCGGACGCCGAGCTCGGCCAGTCGCCGCTGCTCGTCCTCGCTGAGGACGTCGTGCACGGTGGACTCGCCGGGACCCCAGCCGCCCACGGCGATGACGGCGGTGTCGAGCTGGTCGTAGTAGCTCAGGGCCTTGGCGACGCTGGGGTCCCCGCACAGCGCGGCGGCGGTGGCCTCGTCGGCCACCACGAGGGGCGCGTAGTAGATGACGGCGGTGCCGCCGCCGGCCTGGGCGGCGCTGCGCGTGAGTTCGAGGCTGTTGTCCGAGACGCCGGGTTGGGGGATGGCCCCGCAGAGCTGCACGACGGTGCAGTGCGGCAGTGACCGCAGTTCCCTGCTCATCCGTTGGAGCGAGCGGCCCCAGGCCACGCCGAGCACGGCGTTGTCGGCGACGAGTTCGGTCAGCACGGTGGCGGCGAGCCGGCCGACCTGGTCGCGCAGGTCGATCGGGTCCTCGTCGTGGGTGTCGGCGACGACGACGTTGCGCAGGCCGAAGTGGACGCGCAGCCGTTGGGAGAGTTCGGTGTCGATGTCGGCGGTCCGGCCGATCTCGATGCGGACGAGACCGGTGGCCCTGGCCCGGTCGAGGAGCCTGGCGACCTTGAACCTGCTGAGCCCGAACTCGGCCGCGATCTGCACCTTGGAGAGCCCGTCCAGGTAGAAGCGGCGGGCGATCGCCGCGGCCAGCACCAGTTCGGCGGGACCCCACTCGGTCGAGGGCACAGCAGGCTCGGACATCCGACGAATCCTACTCACGGTCTCCGTTTCCCATCGCCGACGACGGAACAGTTGACACCGCACCGATGCCGGTATTCACTCTACGCCACAGATGTGCACGAATGTGCTCATATGAGCATCAAAGGTGAGGTCATGCGAGCAGCGGTGATTGACGTACCCGGAACCGTCCGTGTGGGGGAGGTGCCGGATCCGACACCGACGCCCGACCAGATCGTCGTGAAGGTCGAAGCCTGCGGGATCTGCGGCACCGACCTGCACATCGCGGACGGTGAGTTCCCGCCCTCGCCCTACCCGCTGGTCCCCGGCCACGAGTTCGCCGGCGAGGTCGTCGAGGTCGGTCCCGGCGTCGCCACCGGAGTCGCCGTGGGCGACCGGGTCGCCGTCGACCCGTCGCTGTTCTGCGGCTACTGCACGCCCTGCCGGGCCGGGCACGGCAACCTCTGCGCCAACTGGGGCGCCACCGGCGACACCGTCAACGGGGCCTTCGCCGAGTTCGTGGCCGTCCCCGCCGACACCGCCTACACGCTGGCCGAGACGACCAGCTACGCCGACGGCGCGCTGGTCGAACCGCTGTCCTGCGCGGTGCACGGCGTGCGCACCCTGGGCGTGGAGGTCGGGGAACGCATCCTCGTCGTCGGCACCGGCACGATGGGCCTGCTGATCATCCAGCTGCTCACCCGCGCCGGCGCCCGGGTGTACGCGGTGGACCGGAACGCCGCCCGCCTGCCGATGGCCGAGCGGCACGGGGCGGTGGCCACCGCCACCAGCATCGAGGAGCTCGACACCGCGCCCTTCGACGCCGCCGTGGACGTGACCGGTGCGCCGCCGGCCATCGAAGGCGCCTTCGACGCGCTCCGCCGGGGCGGCCGGCTCCAGATTTTCGGCGTGGCCGCCGACACCGCCCGCATCAGCCTCTCCCCGTTCCGCATCTACAACGACGAGATCCGCATCGTCGGTTCGATGGCGGTGCTGCACAGCTTCGGCGCCGCGCTCAACCTGATCGAGTCCGGTCTGATCGACACCACCGGGCTGGTCAGCCACACCCTGCCGCTGTCGTCCTTCCCGTCGGCGCTGGAGATGGTGCGCGCCGGGACCGGGCTGAAGGTGCAGGTCTCCCCCACGCTGCTCGACCAGGGCCAGACCACCGGTTCCTGACCCCGCCCCGCCCCTCGATCCGCTACCACGTCCTTCCGGGAGGACACCGATGTCCATCTCCGAACGCCGTTCGCCGGGCCGTCGAGGCCCGGCGCGCGTCGTCGCGGCCTTACTCACGGTCCCGGTGCTGCTGGGCGCCTGCGCCGGCGCCGGCGACCTCGGCAGCTCCGGCGACCGCACCCGCCTGACGGTCGCGATCGTGGCGAACCCGCAGATGGAGGACGCGATGACGCTGTCCTCCCAGTTCCGGGCCGCCAACCCCGACATCGACCCGGTGTTCGTCAGCCTGCCCGAGAACGAGGCGCGCGCCAAGATCACGGCGTCCGTCGCGACCGGCGGCAGTGAGTACGACATCGTGATGATCAGCAACTACGAGACGCAGATGTGGGCGGAGAACGGGTGGTTGGTCAACCTCCAGCCCTACATCGACGACAACCCCGAGTACGACGACGCGGACTTCATCCCCACGATCCGGGAGTCGCTGTCCTACGAGGGCGACATGTACTCGGTGCCCTTCTACGGCGAGTCGTCGTTCCTGGTGTACCGGGAGGACCTCTTCGAGGAGGCCGGGCTGACGATGCCCGAGCAGCCGACGTGGACCGAGATCGCCGAGTTCGCCAGCGTGCTGGACGACCCGGCCAACGGGCGGTCGGGCATCTGCCTGCGCGGACTGGCCGGCTGGGGTGAGAACCTCGCCCCGCTCGGCACGGTCATCCACACCTTCGGCGGCCGCTGGTTCGACGAGGAGTGGAACGCGGCCCTGGACTCCCCGGAGACCGCCGCGGCGGTCCAGTTCTACGTCGACCTGGTGCGCGAGCACGGCCAGCCCGGCGCGGCCACCAGCGGCTACACCGACTGCCTGACCCGGTACAGCCAGGGCCAGACGGCCATGTGGTACGACGCGACCGCCATGGTCAGCGCCGTGGAGGACCCCTCGGAGAGCCTGGTCGCCGGGCAGAGCGGCTACGCGCCGGCCCCGGTCCAGGAGACCGACGGGGCTGGCTGGCTGTACTCCTGGTCGCTGAGCATCCCGGAGACCTCGGAGCACAAGGACGAGGCGTGGCGGTTCATCCAGTGGGTGACCGACAAGGACTACCAGCGGCTGGTCGGTGAGGAGCTGGGCTGGTCCCGGGTCCCGCCGGGGGCACGGCTGTCCACCTACGAGATCCCCGAGTACGCGGAGGTCGCCGGCGCGTTCGCCGAACCGACCCTGCGGGCGCTGGCCAGCGGCGACGAGAGCAACCCGACGACGCTGCCCATCCCCTACGAGGGCATCCAGTTCGTCCGGATCCCGGAGTTCCAGGACCTGGGGACCCGCGTGGGTCAGCAGATCTCCGCCGCCGTCGCCGGGTCGGTGACGGTCGAGGAGGCCCTGGAGCAGTCCCAGCGGTACGCCGAGACCGTCGGCCAGACCTATCAGGGATGAGGTGTCGCTGGTGAGCACGGTGCAGACGGCGGAGGGACCAACTCCCGCCCCCGCGAGCATGACCCCGGAGATGAAGAAGGCCGTCCGGCGGACCGGGTGGGTGCGACGCGCCCCCCTGATGCCGGCGCTGATCTTCGCGATCCTGGTGACGCAGCTCCCGTTCCTGCTGACGATCTTCTACTCGTTGCAGTCCTGGAACCTGGTACGCCCGGGTTCCTCGGAGTTCGTCGGCCTCGACAACTACATCAACGTCTTCGCTGACAGCACCTTCCGGGGCGCGGCGCTGCGGACGATCCTCATCACCGGCGGCTGCGTGCTGATCGCGATGCTGTTCGGTGTGCTGCTGGCGATCCTGCTCGACCGGCCCTTCAGGGGTCGGGGGGTGGTGCGGACCCTGCTGATCACCCCGTTCCTGGTGATGCCGGTAGCCGGGGCCCTGCTGTGGAAGACCACGATCTTCGACCCGCTGTTCGGGCTGCTGAACTTCGTCCTCAGCCCGTTCGGGGTGGACAGCGTGGCCTGGGTGTCGCAGTACCCGATGGCCGCGGTGATCACGGCCCTGGTGTGGCAGTGGACGCCGTTCATGATGCTGCTCGTCCTCGCCGGGCTCCAGAGCCAGGGCAAGGACGTGCTCGAGGCGTCGGCCACCGACGGCGCGAACCGCTGGCAGACCTTCCGCTGGGTGACCCTGCCGCACCTGCGGCGCTACATCGAGCTGGGTCTGCTCCTGGGCTCGATCTACGTGGTCAACACCTTCGACACCATCTACATGATGACCCAGGGCGGGCCGGGGACGTCCACGACGAACCTGCCCTTCTACCTCTACCAGCGGGCCTTCCTGGGCTTCGACGTCGGCCAGGCGGCGGCGCTGGGTGTCGTCACCGTGATCGGCACGATCATCGTCGCGACGGTGGCCATGCGGCTGATCTTCCGCAGCTTCTCCCGGGAGGACTCGTGAACGCATCGACCGAGCTGACGAGCAGACCGCGGCCGGCGGAGTCGAGGTCGGGCGCGCCGGCGGGCCGGCGCAAGCAGACCGGTGCGCAGCGGGCGGGCGGTATCGCGCTGACCACGCTCACCTGGGTGCTGGGGCTGGCGTTCTTCTTCCCCGTGCTGTGGATGGCGCTGACCGGGTTCAAGTCGGAGGCGGAGGCCTACAGCGACCCGCCGACGCTGTTCTTCGTGCCGACCTTGGAGCAGTACCGCAGCGTGTTCGACCGGGGCGTGCTGCCCTACCTGCTGAACTCGGTGTGGGCGACGCTGATCTCGGCGATCCTGGTGATCGTGCTGGCCACCCCGGCGGCCTACGCGCTGTCGATCAAGCCGGTGAAGCGCACCCAGGACGTGCTGTTCTTCTTCATCTCCACCAAGATGCTGCCGGTCGCGGCGGTCATCGTGCCGCTCTACGTCGCGGCGCAGCAGCTGTCGCTGGCGGACAACATCTGGACGCTGGTGGTCCTCTACACGGCGATGAACCTGCCGATCGCGGTGTGGATGATGCGGTCCTTCTTCATGGAGGTGCCGAAGGAGATGTTGGAGGCGGCCCGGGTCGACGGGGCGACGCTGCCGCAGATGTTGCGGCAGGTCCTGATGCCGGTGGTGCTGCCCGGGGTGGCCGCGACGGCACTCATCTGCCTCATCTTCTCCTGGAACGAGTTCTTCTTCGCCGTGAACCTGACAGCGGCCCGCGCGGCCACCGTGCCGGTGTTCCTGGTCGGCTTCATCACCAGTGAGGGCCTGTACTGGGCGCAGCTGTCGGCGGCGGCCACCCTGGCCTCGCTCCCGGTCATCCTCGCCGGGTGGGCCGCGCAGAAGCAGCTGGTGCGTGGTCTGTCGATGGGTGCGGTGAAGTGATCTGCCGTCACCGCGCGGTTCACGCCGGTCGGTGACCACGGACCCACTGAGCCCGTGCCGGCGTGCTCAGTGGCCCGACGCCCCCGTCGGGGTTCCCTGGTGGGCGCGGCGTCGGAGGAACGCCCCGGCGTGGCCGCCTCGCGCGGACCGCGCCGGGGCGTTCGCACGTTCACCGGTCCTTCCGAGGACGGCCACGGGTCGCGGGTCTCCCCCGACCACCGTCGAGGCCCGCCGGGTCACCGTTGTCCCGCCGGGATGACCGGGCGCGGTCCGCTTCTGGCGCGGGGCGGGGCGGTCCGCACGGGATGGGCGGTGCCCGGGCTCCGGGTACGGCGCTGGCCGTCACCAGCTCCCGTCCTCGGCGAGCGCACCCGAACACCCGAGTGGACGCGGCCGCGCCCTGGCCCGGGCGGGGCGGCCGATGACCTCAGCCCGACGACGGGTCCGAGGAGGTCGTGCCGGAGGAACGTGAACCCGCCCCGACGGCCGGTCCCCGCCGGGGCGGGCGACCCCGTCCCGCGCCACGGCCCCGCGCGTGGGTGATCCAGCACTGGACGGCGATCACCACGCCGAGCAGGACACCGACCACGGCCGGCCAGTGCGCGCCGCCGCCCTCGGGACGGTCCACGACGGCGCTCACGGCGAAGATGACCGCGCTGGCGGCGGCCGCGACGCCGGCCACGGCGAGGACGCGCTGGCTCCAGGCTGGCGGATGGGGTGCGGCCACGTGCTCACTCCCGGTGGTGTCGTCCTCGGGCGGCCCAGGGCCTGGTGACGCCGGGCCGGCGGCCTCGATGGCCGGCGCGTGGCCTCGTCACGGGAGGCCGGCGGGGGCGGTGATCACGATACGCCGCCGGTGGCACCGCCCGTCCCGGGCGGGTCTGGCGGCGGGCGACGGTGGCTCGGTCGGGACGGCGCTGGGGCGGCGACACCGCTGGGCGGGGATTCCTCGGGGGGATCCGGGTCGGTCCGGTGCCCGGGGCGAGCGCGGTCACCTGGCTGGCGCTCCGACCTCCTGTCCTCCCGAACGGCGGCGTTCCACCGCACCCAGTAGATCACGGCGGACACCGCGAAGAGCGATCCGGTCGCGACGAACCACCCGTTGATCTCACCGTTCTCCCGGTGGTGCAGGACAACGGCGACGGTGAACAGCAGGGCCGTGACGGTGTTGAGGACGGCGTTGATGATCAGGAGCCGAGGGCTCCACGGGGTACGACGACGTGGGGGCACTCCTCACCTCCCCGACTCGCCGGCGTTCCGCCGGATCTCCGCCTCCCGGCCGCGCATCCGCTCGTCGTCGCGGCGCGTCTTCCGCCACGCGCGTGAGCGCACCCAGCCGGCGCCGCCCAGCGTGACAGCCAGGGCGAGCAGCCACGGAGCCGGCAGCTCCAGCAGTTCCCGGAGCCTGCCACCATCGACGGCGGCGACCAGGGCGCCGATCAGCGCGAAGGCCACCACCAACCCCGCACCGGCCAGGCCCCTGGCGCGGCGCGACCGGCGGCGGGGCGGCGGGACATCGGTCTCGGACACGCGGCACACTCCCGTCCACTGGCTCGGCCAGTGGACGGGCCGGGCGCGGCGGTCGCCGTCGGTCCTCCTG
>NZ_AGVX02000556.1 GCF_000239155.1 Actinoalloteichus spitiensis RMV-1378 | reverse complement strand
GAGTCGATGCCCTCGTAACGCGGGAACCCGGCGGCGGCCAGCGGGGCGGCCAGCGCATCCGCCGTCTCGAGGTCGGCGACCGTCAGCTGGAGGTCGAGGACGTCCTTGGCCGGCAGGTGGGGAACGGAGGTGGAACCGACGTGGTCGACGCGCAACGCGGCGTTCCCCGCCGCGCGGCGCACCCGCTCGACGAGCCGCGCCGCCTGCGGCACCCAGTCCGGGTCGTGGTCGACCAGCACCGGGGCAGTGCCGTCCCGCCCGGACCGGGCCAACCGCACGTTCCGCTCGAAGGGGACCAGCCGTTCGCGCCACAGCACGTCCACCTCGGCCAGCAAGGACTGCCGCGACGCCGTGTTGCTCAGCAGCACGTCAGCCGCCGCCCGCCGTTCCTCGTCCGTCGCCTGGCTGCCGATGCGGCTCCGCGCCTCCGCCTCGGTCATGCCCCTGGTCCGGCGCAGGCGGTCCACCCGGGAGCTCTCGGGAGCCATCACCACCACCGCCAGGTGGTACTGGGCGCTCATCCCCTTCTCGACCAACAGCGGGATGTCGTGGACGACGACCGCGTCCGCCGGCGCGGCCTCGAACGCCGCCGCGGCCAGCTCCGCCACCCGGGGATGCACGATCGAGTTCAGCCGGGCCCGTTCCGCCTCGTCGGAGAAGACGCGCCGCGCCACCTCCGGGCGGTCCAGGGCACCCTCCGAGGTCAGCACCCCCGAGCCGAACGCGGCCACGACCTCGCGCAGCCCCTCGCTGCCGGGCGCCACCGCCTCCCTCGCCAGTGCGTCCGCGTCGACCACGACGGCTCCGTGCTCGGCCAGCCGCCGCGCGACGGTGGACTTCCCCGCGCCGATGCCCCCGGTCAGCCCGACCCGTAGCACAGCCGCCCCTCCCAGGACACGTCAGAGCCCGCACCTGACAGGTGCGGGCTCTGACGACCGTACTGGATCACTCAGCGCGGATCAACGATCCGGGCTGGCCACGCTCACGCGCCGCCGGACAGCTTCTCCCGCAGGGCGGCGAGCTGCTCGTCGCTGGCCAGCGAACCGCTGGAGTCGGCACGCGGGGTGTCGGACGAGTAGCTCTGGTCGCCGACCGGCTCCACGTCGGCGCCCTCCTCGGCAGCCTTGGTGACCTGCTTCTTGTGCTGCTCGTAGCGGCGCTGGGCCTCCGCGTACTGGCCCTCCCACTCCTCGCGCTGCGAGTCGTAGCCCTCCATCCACTCCTGGGTCTCCGGGTCGAAGCCCTCGGGGTAGATGTAGTTGCCCTCGTTGTCGTACTCGGCGGCCATGCCGTACTGGGTCGGGTCGAACTCCATGTCCGGAGTGAAGCCCTCGTTGGCCTGCTTCAGCGACAGCGAGATGCGGCGACGCTCGAGGTCGATGTCGATGACCTTGACCATGACCTCGTTGCCGACCTGCACGACCTGCTCCGGCACCTCGACGTGGCGCTCGGCCAGCTCGGAGATGTGGACCAGACCCTCGATGCCCTCGTCCACCCGGACGAACGCGCCGAAGGGAACCAGCTTCGTGACCTTGCCGGGCACGATCTGGCCGATGGCGTGCGTCCTGGCGAACTGGCGCCACGGGTCTTCCTGGGTGGCCTTGAGCGACAGCGACACGCGCTCGCGCTCCATGTCCACGTCGAGCACCTCGACGGTGACCTCCTGGCCGACCTCGACGACCTCGCTCGGGTGGTCGATGTGCTTCCAGGAGAGCTCGGAGACGTGCACCAGACCGTCCACCCCGCCGAGGTCGACGAAGGCACCGAAGTTGACGATCGAGGAGACGACGCCCTTGCGGACCTGGCCCTTCTGGAGCTGGTTGAGGAACTCGCTCCGCACCTCGGACTGGGTCTGCTCCAGCCACGCACGCCGGGACAGCACCACGTTGTTGCGGTTCTTGTCCAGCTCGATGATCTTGGCCTCGAGCTCACGGCTGACGTAGGGCTGGAGGTCCCGGACCCGACGCATCTCGACGAGAGAGGCGGGGAGGAAGCCCCGGAGGCCGATGTCGAGGATCAGGCCGCCCTTGACGACCTCGATGACGGTGCCCTTGACCGGCTCGTCCTTCTCCTTGAGCGCCTCGATGGTGCCCCAGGCGCGCTCGTACTGGGCGCGCTTCTTGGACAGGATCAGCCGACCTTCTTTGTCCTCCTTCTGAAGGACAAGGGCCTCGACGTGGTCACCGACGGTGACCACCTCGGCCGGATCGACGTCGTGCTTGATCGACAGCTCACGCGAAGGGATGACGCCTTCGGTCTTGTAGCCGATGTCGAGCAGCACCTCGTCACGATCGACCTTGACGATGGTGCCTTCAACGATGTCGCCATCGTTGAAGTACTTGATGGTTTCGTCGATGGCCGCGAGGAAGTCCTCCTCCGTCCCGATATCGTTGACGGCAACCTGCTGCTTCGACGAGTTGGCAGCCGGGACAGTGGTGGTGTCGGTGGACATTAGGTAGGTGGCTCCGGTATGGATTCGAGGTAGCGGGCGACTTGCTTCACTTGTCTGCTCTGGACGCCATCGTAGGCCTCCGCGCGACGGGCCGGTGGCTCGCCACCGATCGGTGACACGACCCCCGCGGGCCCGGATCGACTCCGGCGTCCACGCGACTCGCGGCCCTGACGGGTGCGGAACAGTCTGACAACGCAGAGGTATCGTACGCGCCCAGGTGATCCCCGGGCAAACCCGGATGCGATCCGGAGAAGTTGATCAACGCAGGTAGACGGGTCGGTGGACGAGTGACGAGCAGCCCCCAACCCGGCGCGGAGCCACCAGCGGCCGAGACGACCGGCGAGGCGCGGTACCGGCACGCGGAGGACGTGCTCGGCACCAGCGGGGTGTCCCGCACCACACCGGGGGCGGCCGCCGCCCGCGCCGCCAGCCGCGCGTGGTGGGACGCCGACGCCGACGACTACCAGCGGGAACACGGCGACTTCCTCGGCCTGACCGAGTTCCGCTGGGCGCCCGAGGGGATCACCGAGCGCGACCTGGGACTCCTCGGCGACGTGCGCGGCGCCAGCGTCCTGGAGGTCGGCTGCGGATCGGCGAGCTGCTCCCGCTGGCTGCGAACCCGGGGGGCCCGACCGGTGGCGATGGACCTGTCCTCGGGCATGCTGCGGCACGCCGCGCTCGGCGCGGCCGAGTCCGGCGTCGAGGTCCCCCTGGTGCAGGCGAGCGCCGACGCCCTGCCCTTCGCGTCGGAGAGCTTCGACCTCGCGTGCTCGGCGTTCGGCGCCGTCCCGTTCGTCTCCGACCTCGACCAGCTGACCGCCGAGGTGGCCCGGGTCCTCCGCCCCGGTGGACGCTGGGTGTTCGCCGTCAACCACCCGATGCGGTGGATCTTCCCGGACGACCCCGGGCCAGCGGGGCTGACGGTCCGCCAGTCGTACTTCGACCGGACGCCCTACGTCGAGGTCGACGAGGACGGGGCACCGACCTACGTCGAGTACCACCGGACCATCGGCGACCACGTCCGCGCCCTGGCGGGAGCGGGTCTCCACCTCGTCGACCTCGTGGAACCCGAGTGGCCGGCGGGGCACGACCGGGTGTGGGGGCAGTGGAGCCCGCTGCGCGGCCGGCTGTTCCCGGGCACCGCCATCTTCCGCGCCGAGAAGGCGGGGGCCTGACGGTCCGCGCCGTCGGGACGTGCTGGGACCCTGGGTCGGTTCCACCCGCGAGCCGCGACAGGACCAGGCCATGACCACCACCCGCAACCTCCTCGCCGAGCAGTCGGCGCGCTTCGCCCGACTGGACCCCGCGATCCCGGCGCAGCGGGTCGCACCCGTCGGGGAGCCGGTGGTCGCCGCCCTGCCCGACGGCAGGGTGGTCGGGGGCGTGGTCGTCTTCCACCACCACCCCGCCGGCACCGCGTCCAGCCTGTGGTCCGCCCGGTACTGCCGCGAGCTGACGCCCCTGCTCGGCTCGGTGGGGGCGGAGGGCCTGCCCGGGCTCCTGGCCGCGGCCCGCCCCGTGCTGGTGGACGGCCTGGCGGCGGAACCGGACTCGGCGGTGGAGGTGATCTGGCCCAGCCGGGACGCGGAGGTGGCCCGGGTGCTGCTCGACCACGGCTTCGTTCCGCTGAGCGTGCTCGCGATCAGGACCTCCCCGATGCCGTCCCGGCCCGCACCGGCCGACGACCGGATCCGGGTGCGCCGGGCCGGGCCCGGTGACCTGGCGGAGGTGCTCGACCTGGCCATGGCGGAGTTGGGGTACTCCGCGCTGGTGGGCGGCACCGTCGTGCGCCCGGATGCCCGTCACCTGAAGGAAGAGGCGCTGCGAACGAGGCTGGCGGGGGACCACCCGGTCTGGCTGGCGGAGGTGGACGGCCTGGCGGTCGGTCTCGCCGAGTGCGCGTGGAGCCCGGTGGCGGAGGGCAGCCCGGGGGCGACCCGCCTCCCGACCGGCCTCCTCGGTTACGTCAACTGCGTGTCGGTGGCCCCGGGGGCCCGGGGGCTGGGAGTGGGGCAGTTGCTGATGGCGCGGGCGCACGAGGAGT
This sequence comes from Actinoalloteichus spitiensis RMV-1378, assembly GCF_000239155.1. Classification (GTDB taxonomy): domain Bacteria; phylum Actinomycetota; class Actinomycetes; order Mycobacteriales; family Pseudonocardiaceae; genus Actinoalloteichus_B; species Actinoalloteichus_B spitiensis. The sequence continues at coordinate 4,055 of NZ_AGVX02000556.1, read as the reverse complement.
TCGACAGGGCGGGGACGCGGGCGACCTACCTGTACTACAACCCACCCAACCCGCTCAGCTCGGTGTTCTGGCCGCGGCAGGGCTACCGCCCCCTCTGGACCATCTGGGAGACCCGGCCCGCCACCGGACTGCGTCACGGCCAGTGATGACACAGCGTCACTCCGAGACCGATCCGCAATCGTTATCGCATGGTTATCTCATGGTGGACCTCCCGCCGCGCTCCGGAGTTGACCTGCGACGGGGATCAACGGGCAGCGGGTCCCGGCCCAGGGCTCCCGCGAAGACCGCACTCCTCGGCATGGGCTCGACACCCGGTCGCGCGCACACAGCGTGACCTGCGCGGCGACGGCCGCCTTCCGTCCACTCACGCCCAGCACGACCACCACCGGCGCTCTCGGCCAGGGGGCCCCGCCGGCCCGGCTCGTCCACGACCGGGGAACATCCCGGCGGAGCACCCCCACCCCCGACACGACCGGCGCGGTCACCGTTGTGTCGCCAGTCGCATCCCACGTGTGACATTCGGCCGCCCCGCACCCGCCGTTCGGGGTAGTCGCCCATTGACTGCTCGCGCGGCAGCCCTGTTCACTCCACAGTTGATTGCGCAAGCAACCTGCGGGGGGAGCTCCCCGCGGGTCGGGTGGTGGCGCCAGGCGTCGAGGAGGAGAGACGAGATGGTGAACAGACGTTCGATGCTCAAGCTCGTGGCGGCGGGCGGGGTCGCCGGCGGACTGGGACTGGCCGGGGCGGGGAGCGCGCTGGCAGGGGCTCGACGCCCGCGGTCGAGCGCCGCGAACACCGGCGACATCCTCGCCCTGGTCGAGAAGGGGAGCCACCAGCTGAGCTTCTTCGACACCACCAGCGGGGAGCGCCAGACGACGATCGGGCTGCCGGACTACCCGCACGAGATGGTCTCCGACCGCCGCAAGCGCTACGCGTTCATCGGGCACTACGGGGTGCGGATGTCCGGTGACGAGGGCCAGGGCGGGAACTCCGTCCTCGTCGTCGACCTCGAACGCCGCCGGCTCGTGCGCACCATCAGCACCGGCTCCCACAACCGCATCCACGGACTGGCCGTCGACCGCCACGACCGGCTCTTCGTGTTGAGCGAGGGCACGAACACCCTGCTGGTCTTCAACGACCCCCTCACCGACACCAGCCCGAGCGCCGTCCTCCCGACCGGCGGCCGCAAGACCCACATGGTCGCGGTGACCCGCGACGGCGAGCGGGCCTACGCCACCGGCCTGGAATCGAACTCGGTCTCGGTCGTCCGCCCCTGGACCGCCTCGGTCGAGCCGAGGGTCGTGGGTGCGGGGGCGCTGCCCGAGGGCTGCTCGCTCAGCGAGGACGAGCGCACCCTCTACGTCGGGGCGCGACGGACCCCGGCCGTGCTGGAGTTCGACACCGCCTCGATGCGGCTGCGCCGTTCCTTCCCGATCGACGGGGACCCGCTGCGGGTCTACGCGATCAGGAAGAACAGGCTGCTGGTCACCGACATCCAGAACAACCAGGTCCACCTGTACACCCGGGACTTCCAGCACATCGCCTCGATCACCATGCGGGGCATCCCCGCGTCGGCGATCCTGCACCCCGACGAGGACATCGCCCTGATCCCGCAGTTCGAGACGAGCACGGTCAGCACCATCGACCTGACCACGCACACCGTGGTCAGCGAGTTCGACTGCGGGACGGAGCCCGACGGCTCCGTCCTGCTCGTCGGCGGCACCCACCACTGAGCGACGTCACCCACGACTTCCCCCACCCGGTGCCGCCCCGGGTACACGGCGGGCACCCCGCCGTGACGCGCCCGGTCCGCGCCCCCGCGCGTGGGCCGGTGCCCCGGGCGGCGGGGCGGGTACGCGACGGGGTCCGGCCACGGCGGTGGACCGGCCCGGATCCCCTCGCGTGCTCCCGCCGGGGAGCGGCTGGGGCTCTTGGCGCCTGGGTGGGCAACCGACGATCAACGGCGACTCCGCTGTCCTCGGCGGAGGACGAGCTCAACGGTCCAGTTCGACCCCCCACCGGCTGGACCGACCCGGCCACCAGAGACCTCGTCGTGCTCGCGGCGTCCGGCCCCACCGGCCTGGTGCCCCTGCTCGCGGCCCCTCCGCGGGAGGCCGGCACGGCGGGGTTGGGCTGCGGCTCCCGTCCCACGGGACCGGCCGGGCCGGCGACCAGGACATCCCGGACACCGCCGCGATGATCCGGCCGGCCTCGTTCGGCCTCCCGGGCGGCGGCCGACCACCCACCGCCCGAGCACGGCGCCCCGGGGCGCGGCGGTCGTCCGGCACGGCACCGCCGTCCACCCCGCCGTGGGTGGCGCCGGCACGGCCCCCACCCCGCCGTGGGTGGCGCCGGCACGGCCCCCACCACGCCCCTGCCGCTCCTGGACGTCGGACGCGCTCGGCGACCCGACCCGGTCTGCCGCGCCGCTCCGGGTACGCGCCCCAGGGGTCCACCGTCGAGCACGGGACCGGCCATGCCGGCCGGCCCCGCCCGATCAGAGCTCCTCGTACCTCGCCACCTCGACCAGGTTGCCGTCCGGGTCGCGGAAGTACAGCGAGATCATCGGCCCCAACGCCCCCTGCCGCGAGACCGGCCCCTCCTCGATCCGCACGTCACACGCCCACAGGTGTTCCTTCACCTCGGCGATGGGCGAGGTGGTGATCAGGCAGAGGTCCACCGAACCGGGCAACGGGTAGGTCGCGGACGGCCCGACCTCCTCCGACGCGGGGTGCAGGTTGATCCGCTGCACCCCGAACGCCAGTCCCTGACGCCCCTCCGCGAAGGTGACCGGCTGCATGCCGAGCACGTCGCGGTAGAACGCGACCGTCCGGTCGATGTCGTTGACGGTCATCACTATGTGATCGAACCGCTCCACCTTGAACAACGTGACCTCCCGGTCAGTGTGCCGCGGCGTCCCAGGAGGCGCCCACGCCGACCGAGACCTCCAGCGGCACGTCCAGTCGGTACGCGCTGGCCATCTCGGCCCGGACCAGTTCCTCCACCGCCTGCCGCTCGCCCTCGGCGATCTCGAGCACGAGTTCGTCGTGTACCTGTAGCAGCATTCTCGACCGGAGGCCGGCCTCGGCGAGCGCCCGGTGGACGCCGAGCATCGCGACCTTGATGATGTCGGCCGCGCTGCCCTGGATGGGCGCGTTGAGCGCCATCCGCTCCGCCACCTCCCGGCGCTGTCGGTTGTCGCTGGTCAGGTCCGGCAGGTAGCGGCGGCGCCCCAGCACGGTCTCGGTGTAGCCGTCCTTCCTCGCCCGCTCGACGACGGCCTGGAGGTAGTCCCTCACCGCGCCGAACCGCGCGAAGTACGCCTCCATCTGGGCTTTGGCCTCCTCGGCCGAGATGCGCAGTTGCTGAGCCAGACCGTACACCGAGAGCCCGTAGGCGAGTCCGTAGGACATCGCCTTGACCCGCCGGCGCAACTCGGCGCTGACCTCGGTCGGAGCGACGTCGAAAGCCCGCGAGGCGACGTAGGTGTGCAGGTCCTCCCCCTCGCGGAACGCTGTCAGAAGACCCTCGTCACCGGAGAGGTGCGCCATGATGCGCATCTCGATCTGGCTGTAGTCGGCGGTCATCAGCTCCTGGAAGCCGGAGCCGACGACGAACGCCTCCCGGATGCGCCGCCCCTCCTCGCTGCGGATGGGGATGTTCTGGAGGTTGGGCTCGGTGGACGAGAGGCGGCCGGTGGCGGCGATCGTCTGGTTGAAGGTGGTGTGGATCCGCCCGTCGTCCGCGATCGCCTTGACCAGGCCCTCGACCGTGGTGCGGAGGCGGGTGGCGTCGCGGTGGGCCAGCAGGTGCGCCAGGAACGGGTGGCCGGTGGTGGCGTGGAGGTTCTGGAGCGCCTCGGCGTCGGTGGTGTAGCCCGTCTTCGTGCGTTTGGTCTTGGGCATGCCCAACTCGTCGAAGAGGACGACCTGGAGCTGCTTGGGGGAGCCGAGGTTGATCTCCTTGCCGATCTCGCCGTAGGCGTCCGACGCCGCCTGCCGCACCTTCGCGGCGAAGTCGGCTTCGAGGCCGGCGAGCCGGTCGGCGTCGACGGC
>NZ_AGVX02000557.1 GCF_000239155.1 Actinoalloteichus spitiensis RMV-1378 | reverse complement strand
CGCGGTCCCGGCTCCGACGCCGGTCCAGGACCGGTGGGAGGAGCACCGGTGGTTCCGCCCCCCGGATCGGCGTTGGCGGGCCGTGGCACCGGAGGGGCGACCGGGACGGCGCGACCCGTCGCGGTGACCCCCTTCGGGAGGTCCAACAGCACGCTGATGGGCTCCGACGCGCGGTCTCCGGTGTTGCGCACGGTGATGGGGAGGTCCACCGGGTCACCACCGGCGACCAGGACGAGCGAGGTGTCGGGAACGGTTGTCTCCAGGCGCACGCCCACCGGCTCCGGTGGGC
>NZ_AGVX02000558.1 GCF_000239155.1 Actinoalloteichus spitiensis RMV-1378 | reverse complement strand
GTCGAGGCGTTGACAGAGTGGGCAGCGACCAGCCGGACCTGCCCGGCGCACTCGCAGCTCCGAGGATTCAGAACACAGCCGGGTGCAACCGGCTGGGAAGGAATGAGACATGAGGCACGGGGGCGCCAGGACGTGGGGAACAGCCCTGGGACTGGTGACACTGCTGTCTGCCTGCACCAGCACGGAACAAGGAACCGCAGTCGCCGTGAAACCGACAGTGGACTCCTC
>NZ_AGVX02000559.1 GCF_000239155.1 Actinoalloteichus spitiensis RMV-1378 | reverse complement strand
GCGGTCCGGCTTCCGCTCCGACCGGAGGTCGAGCGCCCGGAAGCGGCGCGTGGTGATCTCGTCGGCGGCGTCCGCCAGCGCCAGCGCCAGCCGGAGGTCCGCCGCCGCTGCTTCCCCGGTCGGACCCGCCACGACCAGGTTCTCCCCGTCAGCACCCACGGCCGGCAGCCTAGCCGGTGGGGGTTCCCCGACCGCCAGGGACGGTGGTCGGCCTGGTGGGAGGCCGGGAACCTCGGTCCGCACCCCACCCGGGGACGAGCCGACCGTTCTAGGCTGACAGGCGTGAGCGTGGTGCTGCTGGCTGAGGACGACAAGGCGATCGCCGAACCGCTGTGCCGGGCGTTGCAACGTGAGGGGTACGTGGTGCGCGTCGTCGGGGACGGCCCCAGCGCGTTGGGTGCGATCCGGGCCGGCGGCGCCGACCTCCTCGTGCTCGACCTGGGGTTGCCCGAAATGGACGGGTTGGAGGTGTGCCGGCGGTTGCGGACGGACGGCGTCGGGATTCCCGTGCTGATGCTGACCGCGCGCACCGACGAGGTGGACTTCGTGGTCGGTCTGGACGCGGGTGCCGACGACTACGTCGCGAAACCCTTCCGGTTGGCCGAACTGCTCGCCAGGATCAGGGCGCTGCTGCGCCGGCGGGCCGTCAGGACCATCGAGGCGAACGGGGTGCGGATGGACCTGGCCGCGCGGCGGGTGCAGGTCAACGGTTCCGAGGTCCAGCTGGCGAACAAGGAGTTCGAGCTGCTGCGGGTGCTGATGCAGCACGCCGGCGAGGTGGTGACCAGGGACACCATCCTGGACGAGGTGTGGAACGGGCCGGAGAGCAAGACGAGCAAGACCCTGGACATGCACGTGTCCTGGCTGCGCCGCAAACTGTGTGACACCAACGCCAAGCCGGCGGACCAGCGCATCGCCACCGTCCGGGGCGTCGGCTTCCGGTTCAACATCGACTGACGGGGTGACCCAGGTGGCTCGGCGAGTGCCCGAGAGGAATCGTGTCCGGACCGGGGCCGAGGGCGGCCCCGCCGCCCGGGGCGGTCCCGTCACCGGGTCGAACGGCGACGGCTGAGTCCGGTGCGACGTCGAATCCTCCAGTCGATCCTGCTCGCCGTGGCGGTGACCGCGGTCGCGCTCGGCCTGCCCCTCGGGTTCAGCGCCCTCCGCCTCGTCGAGGACATCACCCGGGGCGAACTGAGCGGTCGTGTCCAGCAGATCGCCGCCAGCCTTGACGACCAACTGGCCTTCGGCCGGGGCCTCGACCTGGGCCAGATCCGGGTCGCGGTGCCGGAGGACGGCCAGATCAGGGTGACCATCCCGGGAGAGCCGCCGGTGGAGCAGGGGCCGGACCCGGGCCCGAACCCGGTGGTGGAACGGGCCGCCATCGTGCAGCAGGGCACCGTGTCGCTGGCGGTGCCCTCCGGACCGCTGCGGACGGCCCAGGCCCAGATGGCGGCCGTCGTGTTGCTGCTGGTGGTGCTCTCGGTCGGAACCGGGATGCTCGTCGCCAACGTGACCGCGAGGCGGTTGTCCGAGCCGTTGCGGCACGTGGGGGACCGGGCGGCGCGGCTGGGAGCGGGCGACTTCCGGCCGGATCCGAGGCGGCACGGCGTGCCCGAACTGGACCGGGTCGCCGAGGCCCTGGACACCTCCGCCGCCGCCCTCGCGCAGCTCGTCGAACGGGAGCGCGAGCTGGTCGGCGATGTTTCCCACCAGCTGCGGAGCCACCTCACCGCCCTCCAACTGCGGTTGGAGGAACTCGCCGACCCCCGGCACCAGCCCGAGCCGGGTGAGGCGCGAGCGGCCCTGGAACAGGCCGAGCAGTTGGCCCGGGTGCTGGAGGACCTGCTGGCGACGGCGACGGCCGTGCGTTCGCTCAGCGCCGAGCCGCTCGAACTGAGCGCCGAACTCCCCACGATGGTGGCCGAGTGGCGGGACAGGCTGCGTGGCGCGGGTCGCGCCCTGCGGATGCGCGTCGAGCCGAACCTGCTGGCCAGGGCCACGCCCGCCCGGCTGCGGGAGGCGATAGGGGTGCTGCTGGAGAACGCCGTCGTCCACGGCGCGGGGACGGTGGCGGTGACCGCGCGGCCGACCGGGGGGATGGTGACCATCGAGGTCACCGACCAGGGCAAGGGGGTGCCCGAGGAGCTGGTGCCCCACGTGTTCGAACGCGGCGTCTCCGCCGCCGGGTCGACCGGCGTGGGGCTCGCGGTGGCCCGGGCGCTGGTCGAGGCCGACGGGGGCAGGCTGAAGGTGAGCCCCGAACGCACGGCGGCGTTCGTCATCTACCTCCGGGTGCCCCGGGTCGACGACGTCCTCGGGGTGTCCTGGCGGGCCGAGGCGCCGCGCTGAGTTCCCGTCGCCGCGGGTCCGCCCAGCCCACCGGCTGGTCCTCGCGGTGGGGTGACCAGGGTCGTGGCCGGCGGGCGCGGGGTGGGTGCGCGGCGTCGTACCCCGAGGGGGGACCGGTGGAAGTGGGCAGGCGCGGGCGAGGGGCCTCGGGGCGGCACCGTTCGCTCACCGGCGGCGGATGCGGTCGCGGTCCCGCGAGTCGTCGGCCGGGGGCGGGCTGTCGAGGTCGTCGGCCTCGGACGGCGGCGTGTCGTAGCTCGTCTCCAGGTTGCGGACCCCGCTCTGCGGGAAGACGAACCGGCGGAACGCCCAGTACCGGAAGATCATGCCGAGCAGGACACCGATGATCTGGCTGCTGACGAAGTCGGCGACCTGCTCGGTGACGAAGCTGACGGCGGGTTGTTTGAGGTCGAGCACGTAACGCGACACCGCGAGCGGCGCCAGGTAGAGCACGAAGGCGAGGCCGCTGATCACGAAGAACAGGCTCGCCTCGTGCCCAGGGCGGCGGCCTCCCCGCGTCCGGAAGGACCACTCCCGGTTCAGCACGTAGGAGGCGGCGGTGGCGACCAGCACCGCGATGACCTTCGCGGTGAGGGGCTTGTCCAGGATCCACAACTTGACGGTGTAGAAGACGATCGTGTCGATCACCCAGGCCGTACCGCCCACGACCGCGAACTTCAGGAGTTCGCGGTGCTTGAGCATGACGGAGCGCAACGGCGCTGGTAGCCGATCGAGAACCTTGTGGACGACGGACACCACCGCAGTCTACGGAACCACGCCCCACGGCCGTGTGTAGCTACCGGACCGGACGGCGATGTGGTGAATTCCCCCTGTTCAGCCGTGCCTGCGCCCTGCGGCCGTCGAGGGGTGGCTTCGCCGGTCCTCCGAAGTCCTCCTACCGAACGTATCGGACAACCGCCTCATTACGCCACTGTCGAGTGAAGGTGGCGGGGGGAGTGGTGCTGACCGTGCGTTCCGACCAGCCCGTGCCGGGGACTCCGGTTCCGGCGACGAGCCCGCGCCGGCGGACGGGCGCGGGGACGGGGGCGACGGGTGCTCGTCCCCGGGCTCCGAGGCTGGTCCGCCGCGAGGCTCCCGTGGCGGTGCGGGCTCCCGCGAGGGCGGGTCCGGGTCGGGTTCGGGAGCGTCCCCGTGCCCCGGCGGCGGGGCCGGAGGCGCGTTCCGGTCGACGTACTCCACCAGGTCCGGCGCGTCCCCGACCGGCGGGCCGGCGGCCGGACGGCGCGACCACTCCACCCGCACCGACGTCGAGTCCTCGGCGTCACCGAGGCGGGCCACCACGGTGACGGCGGACGGGGGCGGGGCCTCCCGGCCGCCCTCGGCGCACAACCACAGGACGAGGTGCCGCGACGAGCCCGGGCTGAGCGGTGCCGTGGCCGGCGGGGCGGGGGGCCCGCCAGCCGGCCGGCACGGCCGAACGTCCGGGGGCAGGCGGGCCGCCAGTCGCACCGGCGCCGTCGTCTGGCCGACGTTGCCCACCCTGACCCGCAACAACGCGTGGTACGAGCGGTGACCGCCGGTCGGGGACGGCGTCGACCACGCGGCCCCGTGCACCGAGGAGATCTCGACCCCGGAAGGTCGTGCCGCCAGGCCCACCGGCACGACGGGCAGCCGGGTGAGCTCGCCGTCCGACGCCAGGACGTGTCCGGTGACCCTCCCGGGCGAGGCCGCCCCCTCCAGGGCGCGGACCGCGAACGGGAGGACGGCCTCTCCACCGGGTTCGAGACCCGCCGGGACCCGGCAGCGGACGAGTCCTCCCCGCTCGTCGCACCCGACGTTCCCCGCGCCTGCCAGGATGAAGCGGCCGGTGGCCCTCGCCTGGACGGTCAGCGGTCCGGTCGGGGCGTTCCCGGTGTTGCGCAGCCGGTAGGTGACCGGTCCGGCGGAGCCGCCGGGTACCAGCGGCTCCGGCCGGCCCAGGGCGTCGACCCGGAGCGCCGGACGCGCGGCGGTCAGCCGGAGGTCCAGTTCCTCGCGCGCCCCACCCAGCGCCGCCGTGACCCCGATCGGGGCCTCCACGGGCAGCCAGGTGTGGAGCCGCAGCCGGACGTCGTGCCTGCCGCCCGGGGGGACGGGGCCGGCGGACTCGCAGCGCACCTCGGACGCGGGGAGGGCGGCCGGGGCCGCCACCCAGGAGGAGGGCGGTGGGCGGAACGCGTCCCGCCGCAGGGCACACCGGGGAGGGAGCTCGTCGATCCGGATCCACCACGGCAGCCGGAGGTCCACGGAGACGGCCGCGGTACTCGTTCCGGTGTTCGTGACCTCGGCCCGGAGCTCTGCTGGGCCGGGCCACCCTCCCCCAGGCGTGCGGAGCGCGCTCCCCGCCAGTGCCAGGTCGTCCACCGCGGCGGGGCGCACGGTGACGGTGATGGTGGCCAGGCGGAGGTGGATGTCGGCGCCGGCGCTGAGGCTGCCGCTGAGGGCACCCCCCTCGGCGTCGACCGAGGCGGCCAGCCGGATGTGGAGCGTCAGGCTGCCGCCAGCCGGCACCCCCTCGGTCGAGCGGCAG
>NZ_AGVX02000560.1 GCF_000239155.1 Actinoalloteichus spitiensis RMV-1378 | reverse complement strand
GTTCCGCTGCTGCCACACCGCCCAGTCCACATACCGCACCGGGGGTTCTGGTAGTTCCTCCGTGACCAGGCCGAGACCCCTGTCGTAGAGGACACCGAGATCTCGGAGGATCACGGCCTCCGACCAACCGTCGGTGACGATGTGGTGCATCGTCAGGACGAGGACGTGCTGGTGGGTGGCTTCTCGTACCACCAGGGCGCGGAAGAGCGGTCCGGTTCGCAGGTCGAAGGGCGTGCTCATCTCCGAACGCAGGAGCACGGCGGTCGCGTCTCCGCCTCCGGCGGAGGTGTCGACGAGGAGGTCAGCGACCTCGACGACGCGGAAGTCCGGTTCCAGGTGAGGGTGGATCACTTGGACGGATTGCCCGTCCACCTCCGCGAAGGTCGTTCGCAGGGCCTCGTGCCGGAGTACCAGCGCCGCCAACGCACCGCGCAGGACGTCCAGGTCCAATGTTCCCGAGAGCCGGTAAGCCAGCGCCGTGTTGTATTCGACGCTGCCGGGGGTGAACTCCTCCAGGAACCACAGCCGTTGCTGCGCGAAGGACAGTGGCAGTGCGCCGGTTCCGTCGGAGCGGGGGATCGCGTCGACTTCGCTACCGGTCGACAGAGCACCATCCACCTCGACCGCCAGACCGGCGATCGTCGGCGAGTCGAACAGAGCGCGCGGCGGGATGCTCACCTTCAGTCGAGCACGGATTCGGGCGACGGTTCGGATGCTCACGATGGAGTCACCACCGAGGTGGAAGAAGTCGTCGGTGACCCCGACCTTGTCCACGCCGAGGACCTCGGCCCAGATCTCGGCCAACGCCTCCTCGGTCGGTGTCCCCGGGGCCACGTACTCCGCCTCCGGGTGGACCTCCGGAGCGGGCAGGGCGCGGCGGTCGGTCTTCCCGCTGGCCGTCACC
>NZ_AGVX02000561.1 GCF_000239155.1 Actinoalloteichus spitiensis RMV-1378 | reverse complement strand
CCCCCCCGCCGCCGCCAGGGTCTGGAGCAGGCGGGCGGCGTTGTCCGCCGGCAGCGGGCCGTCCCGGAGCAGCTCCCCGAGCCGGCTCCCGTGCGTCCACTCGGCGACCACCACCCCGAGGACGTGTTCGGGGTGGTCAACGCCGTGGCTGCTGCTCAGGACGTCCAGCACCCTGGCCACCCCGACGCAGTGGAAGCTCGCCGCGTGCATGCAGCGTTCCAGGACCCGACGCGCCTTGGTCACCACCTGCCCGTCGGTCCGGTGCCCCACCAGGACGGTCAGCGCCACGTCGCGTCCGAGCGCGGTGTCCTTCGCCCGCCAGAGCTGGGCCTGGCAGGACGCGTCGTACCCGACCTGCTCGATCAGCCGGTAGCGGTTGTCGGCGAGCAGGGTGCCCGGGCTCAGCTCGGCGAGGTCCGACCAGTCCGGTGGCGGCGGAGCGGACGCGGGCACGGTGAGGTCGGCACCGTTGCCCGTGTGGTTCCGGTGCGCTGCCGTGTACTGCGTAGGCTTGCCGCTCACGGTGTCTTCTCCTGATCCACCCGCTCCCCGGAAAGCGAAGGCCCCCAACCACCGCCGCGGAGTCTCCGAGCTGAGGGTACGGGAAGTTGGCTGTCATCGACTGGCCGATAAGGAGGCCCACACTGGGGGCCGTCAGTAGGACGGGGCAGCACGGTCGCGCGGTTGCCTCCGCTCACCGAACGCTTCACCGCCTCACGAGTCTGCGCAGTTTGCCTGCGACGGGGTCAAGTTCACGCGTCTTCAACAGCAACATCACCCCGAAGGTGACGATCACCCCGACGATTCCGGCGAAGATCAGCTGGAGCCAGGCCTGAATCGCTGAGTCGGGTGTCATTCCTCCGGGGCCGGTGAGTACGACGATCAGCGCCGCCGCGCCCGCGCCGACCACCGAGCCGACGAGGGTCTTCCCGATCGTCACCGCCAAGGCCCGGCTGCCGAGCCGCCCGATGCGGTGGCGCAGCCAGATCTCCCCCGCGATCCACCCCACCACGAAGGTCAGCGAATTCACGAAGGTGATGCCGAAGACCACGTCCTCCGGCGCGAGCACCAGCGGGCACAGGTAGATGAGCGGCACCTTGGCCAGCGTCATCACGCCCATCAGCAGGGTCGGTGTCCGCGAGTCCTTCATCGCGTAGAACGCCCGGAGCTGGAGCATGGTGACGGCGTAGGGGAGGACGCCGAAAGCCGACACGGCCAACGCGATCCCCAGCCGGTTCCCGCCCTCCACGCCGCTGGCGCCGTAGGAGAACAGCACCACGCCGATCTGCGCGCCCAGCACCGTCATCAACGCGCTCAGCGGAAGCAGGGCCGTCGTGCACATCCTGCTGCCCAGGGAGAGGTCATCCTTGAGCTTCTCGTAGTCGTGGCTGGCCGCAGCGGCGCTCATCCGGGGCAGGATCGCCGTCATGATCGAGAAACCGATCACGCCGTACGGCAGCTGGAGCAGCAGCCAGGCGTTGCTGTAGATCGCGAGACCGCCGTAGGCGGTGGCGACCCGGCTGAGCGCGACGAGTCCCACCTGGGAGACCGCGACGTAGCCGAGCACCCACGCCGCGAGGCCGCCGAACTCCGCCAGGCGGGAGTCGAAACCCCACCGCCAGCGCAACGACACCCCGGCTCGCCGGAGGGCGGGCAGCAGCACGGCTGCCTGCACGACCACGCCGGCGGTGACCCCGAGACCGAGGACCAGCAGGTGCGTGTCGGTCATGCGCACCGGGTCGACGGTCATCTCACCCGGCAGCAGCGCGTACGCGCCCAGGGTGGCCAGGATGACGACGTTGTTCAGGACCGGGGCCCAGGCCGGCGGGCCGAAGACCTGCTTGGCCTGGAGGATCGCCATGAACAGCGCCGACATGCCGTAGAAGAGGATCTGCGGCAGCAGCAGGTAGGCGAAGGCGGTGGCCAGCGCGGGGTTCGCCTCGGTGTCCCCGTCGCTGACGTACATCGCGGTCAGCAGCGGAGCGGCCAGCACCGACAGGACCATGCCGACGCCGAGGATGACGGCCGCCAGGGTGAGCAGCCGTTCGGTGAACGCCTGTCCCCCGTCCGCGTCCTCCTTCTGGGCGCGGACGAGCACCGGCACGACGACGCTGGCCAGGACACCGCCGAGCAGGAGCTCGGTGATGATGTTCGGCAGGTTGTTGGCGGCCGTGAAGGAGTCGTTGATCGCACCCCAGCCCACGATCCAGACGAGGACGGCCTTCCAGAGGAAGCCCGTGATCCGGCTGATCAGCGTCGCGATCGCCATCGAGCCAGCCGCCCTGAGCACGGACCTCTTCCGCCCACCACCCGTACCGGGCTCGGCGGCGGCCGAGGCGGTCGCCGTGGCCATGACCGTCGTCGCCGCGTCGGGGTCGGACTCGGCCTCGGGCGAGGAACCCACGGTGGCGAACTGGACCGTCTCCGCCTCCGATGGGTCGGTTCCGGACCGGATCGGTCGACCGATCCGGATGGTTTCCTCGTTGGGGTTGCTCACCTGGCCTCCTCACCCCGCTGCGATATCTGACCGCACCCCGCGCGTGTTACCAGCTGCCAGCACTCGGGGCTGCCACCACCGCGGACGGTGTGGAGAGGGCCGCGCCGGCGGCGCGGCACTTCGGACTGCGTCACCTGGTCACTTTCCGTCACTGCCGTGCCGGGGCCGACCGGCGGCCGACCCGTTGTCGACGGCTCGCTCCCACTGGTCGTCCGCCCCCGGCGGGTCGTCCTGGTCCCTCTCGCCGGGATCCGTGCCCGCCTCCCCCGGCGAGGGCGTGCCGCCCCCGCCCCGGAACCTGCGGACGAGTCGACGTGCCGACAACAGCACGAGTGCCGCCCCGGCCACCACGGTGATGATCACCGTAATCGTCCCGTACGCGGTCGAGCTGACCAACAACCGCACCGGCGGGCCGAGTTCCGTTCCTCCCGGGGTGGTGAGAACGGCCGACACCGTGAACTGCCCCGACCTGCTGACCTCGGCGGGGATCAGGCGCTGCCGCGTGCTGTTCGCCGGGACGTCGAACTCCTGGGCGTGCGGGATGTCCAGCCCCGGCGCGTCGCGCAGCAGGACCTGGACCCGGACGCCCACCGGGAGGCGGTTGCTGACGGCCAGCGGGAGCGGTGAGTCGGAGGCCGCGAGGGACAGCGGAGTGCCGGGGCGGTTGACCTGGACCCGGGCCAACAGCCGGTCCAGGCTGAGGTTGGCCGCCGACAGGCTCTGGTTGGCGGCCGTGGCGTTGCCCCGCCAACTGCTCGACGTGGCACCCAGGTAGGCCAGCCGTACCGGGTCGGTCAGGTCCTCCGGTTGGACCCGGCTGTTCGGGTCGACGGAGGTGTCCGGCGTGAGCGCGGAACCGAAGTCGGTGACCCGTTGGGTTCCTCGGCGAACGGCTCCGCCGACCTGCGCCGGGATCTCCCGGGAACCGACGTCGGCGGGGTAGGTCAGCGCGGTCGCCCGCTCGGGGAGGGGAGCGTCGGGCTGGTCCACCAGCCAGCTCGGGGTGGCGAGGCCCAGCTGGAAGAGCCGTTCGATCCCCCCGAGCAACGCGGCGTGGTCGGCGGGGCGCTGCTCCCACAGCCGGGGCGGCGCCACCACCAGGCGGGACGACTCGCTGATCGTGGCGTCCGCCGTCGTCCGGAACAGCAGCACGCCGAGCGTGTCGGCGACAGCGTCCCGGGCTGGCGTCGCGGGTTCGAGCGCGGCGGCCGCCGCCCCGCCGCCACCGCCGGGCTGCCTGCCCGGTGCGGCGGCGGTGACCCGCAACGCGCGGCTGACCAGCGGGTCGATCGGGAGCGCGGTGGGCTCGACCTGGGCGCCCGTCACGCGGGCTGGCACCAGGCCCTGGGCGGCCTCCTCCATCCCGGAAGGGGACAACAGCAGGGTGTCGGCACCGGACCCGGTCAGGGCCGTCAGCGTCGCGTCGTCCAGCACACCTTCGGCGGGCCACACCACCGACGACAGCGGTTTCGTGCCGCCCAGCACCCGTTCCACGATTTCGGCGCCCCGCGAGAACGCCAGGTCGCGGAGGTCGTCCATGCCGGACCTCGTGAGGGCGACCAGGTCGGCGTCCGCGTAGGGCAGGGCGATCACGCAGCGTCCGCTGGCCGCGTCCCGCAGCTTGTTCAGCCAGACCTCGGCGGTGCTGCCGCCGGCGCCCTCGACGGGGCCCTCCCCGCTCGAGGAGCGCACGAGGTACCCGGCGGACATCGCCTCGACCGCCTCCAGCAGGGCCGGGTCGATCGCGAAGCAGAGCGACTTGCTGAGGTTGGAGCCGGGCGCGACACCGTCCTCGATCGCCTGGAGGAGCCCGAACAGCCGCCCCCCAGGTCCGACCGACCTGGCGAGTTCGTCGTCGGCGAGGATCGCCCGTCCCCGGGTGTCCCGGCCGACCACCTTGGGAGTGGAGACCAGCGGCCACAGCACGGTGGTCGACGGGGAGACCGAGGAGGAGGCGGTGGCGCCGCCCGGCGCGCCGACCACCGGCAGCAGCATGGACGTCGCCGCGAGCCGGGCGTCACCGCCGTAGTCGGGCTGGCCGTTCGCGTTCACCAGCAACGGGTAGCTACCGGGCTGGCTGATCCCGAGCGTGCCGTCACCGCCGGCCAGCGGCGCCCGCACGGTGAAGTCCGCGCCGTCGCCGGGGGCGAGGGACTCGACCACCGGGACGAAGGGGGACGCCGCGGTGTCCGTCGGCGCGGTCCCGTCGAGGGCCGCCCCGGCGGCGTCGGCGCCGGCCACCGGCTCACCGCGTTGGAGCCGCACGACGACGTTGGAGAGGTTGCGGTCGGAGACGTTGCGGATCCGGCCCGTGACGACGAGCTCCGGTGGCCCGTCGGGCGTCACCACCCGTGGGGTCATCTCGGAGACGGACAGTTCCGCCAGGGCGGTGGCCGGGGTCACCTGACGGGGGTGTGCCCCGGCGCTCGCCTGCCGGTGCTCCACGGCTCCCGCCGCACCGGCGAGACCGACGGTGATCAGCCCGACCAATCCGAGGGCCGTCACACATCGCAGTAGGGACGTGCGCACGTCCGCCCGGTGGGCCCTCCGGCCCCGTTCTCGTTTCACGCCAGCTCCGTGCCTGCCTGCTCGTTGGGGTCCGGGGGTCGGTTCGTCGAGGGGGACCTCGTGAGGACCTCCTCCGTCCGCCGCACCAGCCGACGCTCGTCCGCGTAGGCCAACCGCCCGTCGAGGTCGTCGAGCGGCACCCAGGCCACCTCGGTGACCTCGACGTCGGCGTCGGACAGTTCGCCACCCACCGCGCGGAGCAGGTAGTGGTGCACCGTCTTGTGCACGCGCCTGTCCCCCGCGATGAACCAGTAGTCGATGGTGCCGAGCGGGGCCACCACCGTGCCCTCGATCCCGGTCTCCTCCCGGACCTCGCGTTCGGCCGCCTGCTCGGCTGTCTCTCCATCTTCCAGGTGACCCTTGGGGAGCGACCAGAGCAGCCTGCCCCGGCGGTCGAGTCGCCCAATGATCGCAGCGTGCGTCCCGGCCGTGTCGAGCACCAGCCCTCCGGCCGATGTCTCACGCACGGTCCGCAGCCGTCTGCGCCGACGGCTCCTGCCGGTCGGTTTCCGGGAGCCGGAACGACCGGATGACGAGGGCATACCCGGATGGTAGTGCGGAAACGGGGGTGCCGGCCGGTCGTGACGGGCCCGCGCCGGTCCGCGCGGCCCCGCGCGGCGGCGCGGCGGAGACCGTCGTCGTCGACCAGCGGGGGCAGATACCCTGGCTTGCCGTGTCTCCGGAACAGAAGCCGATTGCCAGCAGCTCGGCCGCGCAACTGCGGACCCAGCGCACCGCCGTGGTCGAACTGCTCAGGGTGGCGCCGGTCGCCGACGAGGTGGCCAGGAGGTTCGAGGCCGCCGGCCACGAGCTCTACCTCGTCGGGGGGAGCGTCCGCGACGCGCTGCTGGGCCGGCTCGGAACGGACCTCGACTTCACGACCGACGCGAGGCCGGAGCAGGTGGTGGAGCTGCTCACCGGCTGGGCCGACGCGATCTGGGACACCGGCATCGAGTTCGGCACCGTCGGCGCGACCCGGCGGGGCAGCACGCTGGAGATCACGACCTTCCGGGCCGACAGCTACGACAGGGTGACCCGGAACCCGGAGGTGGTCTTCGGTGACCACATCGACGACGACCTGCTGCGACGGGACTTCACGGTCAACGCGATGGCCGTCCGCCTGCCGGAGCGCAGGTTCGTCGACCCGCACGACGGGATGACCGCGCTGCTCGAGCGCCGGCTCGACACGCCGGCCACCCCGGAGGAGTCGTTCGCCGACGACCCGCTGCGGATGCTGCGGGCGGCGAGGTTCGTGGCCCAGCTCGGTTTCCGCCCCGCGCCGCGCGTGGTCACGGCCATGCGGGAGATGGCGGACCAGATCGACCGCATCACCGCCGAACGGGTCCAGGCCGAGCTGTCGAAGCTGCTCAGCGGACCACACGCCCGGCAGGGGGTGGAGCTCATGGTTGACACCGGCCTGGCCGACCGGGTGCTCCCCGAGGTGCCGGCGATGCGCCTGGAAATCGACGAACACCATCAGCACAAGGACGTCTACCAGCACTCGCTGGTTGTGTTGGACCAGGCGATCGAGCTGGAGAACGCCGACCCGGACCAGGACGGGCCCGACCTGGTGCTGCGGATGGCGGCGTTGCTCCACGACATCGGCAAACCGGCGACCAGGAGGTTCGAGGCCGGTGGCGGCGTCAGCTTCCACCACCACGAGGTGGTGGGCGCCAAGATGACGCGGCGGCGACTGCGTGAGCTGCGCTACTCCAAGGAGTTCGTCACCCAGGTCTCGCAGCTCGTCTACCTGCACCTGCGCTTCCACGGGTACGGCACCGGCCAGTGGACCGACTCCGCGGTCCGCCGGTACGTCACCGACGCCGGTGACCTGCTGCCCCGACTCCACAAACTGGTCCGCGCGGACTGCACGACGCGGAACCGGCGCAAGGCCGCCGCGCTCCAACGGTCCTACGACGACCTGGAGGAGCGGATCGCCCGCATCGCGGCGGAGGAGGACCTCCAGCGGGTTCGCCCCGACCTGGACGGGAACGAGATCATGCGGTTGCTCGGGCTGCCGCCCGGCCCCCTGGTCGGTCGGGCCTGGAGCCACCTCAAGGAGCTCAGGCTGGAGCGGGGCCCGCTGAGCAGGGACGAGGCCGAGGCGGAACTGCGGGCGTGGGCGCGTTCCGAGGGCATCGACCCGCCGGCGGCCGGCTGAGCGGCCTCGTCGGGGTGGCTCCCCGTTCGGCAGTGGGGGACGACCGCAGCCGGCAGGAGGGATGACCAGCGGCCCTGGCGGTGGCCCGGACCAGCGGCGGACCCGCACCGCCCCGCCACCCTCACCCGGGTGGTCCTCGTCTCCGTTCGGGCGGCCCTCCCCGCGTGGCCGCCCGTCGGAGCCCCAGCGCGGGCCGGGGCCCCGGCACATGATGGGACCTCGGAACCCGAGTGTGGCAGGGGACGTCGAAGTGCCCGAGCGGTGACCGAGGGACCGGGGGTGCTGGCATGTCGGACCGGCAGCGGACGGCGGTACCAGAGGGGTCGATCCAGTACTCGTTCGGCACCGGGCAGGGCACGCCCACGGTGTGGACCAGCCCGGCGTCGGTGGACGTGACGGGAGCGGGAGTCGCGGACGCGGTGCCGCTCGACTTCACCGGTGACGGGCGCCGGGTCGACCTGCTGTGGGATTCGGACGGGGACGGGGTCGCCGACACCGTCCTGCTCGACCTCGACGGGGACGGGGTCGTGGACGCCGCTTTCACCGATCCCACCGGGTTGGGGACCTGGAACGCCCGCGCGGAACTCCCGCCCTTGGTGCCGGGTTCCGTGGTGCTGGCCCCCGACCGGGTGCCCGACCAGCGGTCTGGTGAACAGGAACCCGCGACCCCACCGACGATCCCGAGCTCACCCGAGGCGGGCCGCGCCGAGGGGACGGAGGCCGGCGGAGCGGACGGCCGGGTCGAGGAGGAGCCGGACGGGGCCGGTGGCCCGTCCGGGGGCGGGACCGAGGAGATGCCAGCCGGTGAGGAGGGCGCCAAGCGGGCACCGGCACCCGACGCCCCCGACCCGGAGTGGGACGACGACGTCCGGGGCGGTGCCGGTGACGTGGAGGAGGACACCGAGCGGGACGACCCGTGGTTGGACGACATCTTCGGCGCGACCGCGCCGGTCGGCGCGGCGGCGGGCACCCCGCTGCGGTGGGTCGACTCGGCCGGTCGGGAGCAGGTGGCCGTGGCCCGGGTGGATGTCGACCAGGACGGGGTGCCCGACGCGGCCTGGGTGGACTACGACGGGGACGGCCGGGCGAACGAGGCCGTGGTGGACGTGGACGGCGACGGCCGGGCCGACGAGGTGTACGTCGACAGCGACGGGGACGGTGTCCTGGACACCGTGTACCTGGACACCGACGGGGACGGCGTGATGGACGTGCGGCTGGTGGACACCGACGGGGACGGGGAGATGGACCGGGTGATCGGGCGCGGCGAGGAGGGGTTCGACCTCTGAGGCCCGCCGGGAGGCCCGACCGGGGGTGGCTGCGGTGGCTCCGGTCAGCTCGCGGGGCGCGGGGCGGAGGACTCCGGGCCCCGGTCACCGTCCCGTTCGTCGGGTTCCGCTGGCGGGTGGTCGCCGGTCGGGTCGGGGCCGTCGGGCCGCC
>NZ_AGVX02000562.1 GCF_000239155.1 Actinoalloteichus spitiensis RMV-1378 | reverse complement strand
GTGCCCCCGGGCGGGGCGCACCCGTGGCGGGGGGGGGTGGGGCATGAGGGGCACGGCACCCGCGTCGGGCCCGCCGGGCGCGACCGCCGGCACGACCACCCACTGCCCCTACTGCGCACTCCAGTGCGGGACCGAACTGGTCGAGGAGGGCACGGGAGGAGGGGGACGTCCCGCGCTCGGGGTGCGTCCCACCGACTTCCCGGTGAACCAGGGCCGGCTGTGCCAGAAGGGGTGGACGGCCCCCCGCCTGCTCGCGGCGGGTGACCGGCTCCTGGCTCCGCTGGTGCGGGACCACCGGGGCGGCCCGGCGCGGGTCACCGACTGGTCGACCGCGCTCGACCGCGTCGTCGCCGGGATCCGCGCTGCCGTCGACCGGGCCGGCCCGGACTCGGTCGCGGTGCTGGGAGGCGGCGGGTTGACGAACGAGAAGGCCTACCTGCTGGGGAAGTTCGCGCGGGTCGCGTTGGGCACCAGCCAGATCGACTACAACGGGCGGTTCTGCATGTCCTCGGCCGCGGCCGCCGGGAACGCGGCCTTCGGCCTCGACCGGGGGCTGCCGTTCCCGGTCACCGACCTGGAGGCGGCGGAGGTGGTCCTGCTCGTCGGAGCCAACCCCGCCGAGACGATGCCCCCGCTGATGGCCAGGATGGCCGCCGCCGACCTCGTCGTGGTGGACCCGAGGCGGACCCCCACCGCCGAACGGGCGGCGCTGCACCTGCGAACCCGGCCCGGGACCGACCTGGCGCTGGCCCTGGGCCTGCTGCACGTGGCCGTCGTCGACGGTCACGTCGACCAGCGCTACGTCCGGGAGCGCACCACGGGGTTCGAGGAGGCCTGGCGGCACGCCGTCGCGTGGTGGCCGGAACGGACCGAACAGGTCACCGGTGTCCCGGTGGCCGACCAGCGGGCGGCGGTGCGGCTGCTGGCGACGGCGTCCCGCCGCTACGTGCTCACCGGGCGGGGCGCGGAGCAGCACAGCACGGGGACCGACACGGTCAGCGGGGTGGTCAACCTCGCGTTGGCGTTGGGCCTGCCGGGGCGGCGGGGCAGCGGTTACGGCTGCCTCACCGGGCAGGGCAACGGGCAGGGCGGCCGGGAGCACGGGCAGAAGGCCGACCAGCTCCCCGGGTACCGGTCCATCGAGGACCCCTCGGCCCGCGACCACGTCGCGCGGGTCTGGGGGATCCGGCCGGAGGACCTGCCCGGACCCGGGCGCAGCGCCTACGAACTGGTGGACGCCATCGGCCGCCCCGGCGGTCCGAGGGCACTGCTGGTCTTCGGCACCAACCCGGTGGTGTCGGCCCCGCGAGCCGGGCACGTCGCCGAGCGCCTCGCCGCCCTCGACCTGCTGGTGGTGGCGGACTTCGTCCCCTCGGAGACCGCCAGGACCGCCGACGTCGTCCTGCCCACCACCCAGTGGGCGGAGGAGGACGGCACGATGACCAACCTGGAGGGCAGGGTGCTGCGGCGGCGGGCCGCCGTGCCACCACCCCCCGGGGTCCGGTCCGACCTGGACGTGCTCGGCGCGCTCGCCACCCGCCTCGGTCAACCCGCCGCGCGGTTCCCGACCCGCCCCGAGGTCGTCTTCGCCGAACTGGCGGCGGCCTCCGCCGGCGGTCGGGCCGACTACTCGGGGATCGACTACCGCCGGCTCGACCGGGGCGAGGCGTTGCACTGGCCCTGTCCCCGCGCCTCGGGCGCGCCGCACGCCGGCACCCCGAGGTTGTTCCTGGACCGTTTCGCCCACCCGGACGGCCGGGCCCGGTTCCGGCCGGTCGCCCACCGTCCGAGCGCCGAGTCCCCCGACGAGGGCTACCCCTTGTACGGCACGACCGGGCGGGTGCTCGTCCACTACCAGTCGGGAGCGCAGACCCGCCGTGTCCCGGAGCTGGCGGCGGTCGAACCCGCCCCCTACGTCGAGGTGCACCCCGACACCGCCCGCCGAGCCGGGCTCGGCGCCGGGGACGTGGCCCACGTCGTCACGCGTCGCGGTCGGGTCACCGCCACCGTGCGCCTCGTTCCCCACCTGCGCGCCGACACCGTGTTCCTGCCCTTCCACTTCCCCGAGGAGGGACGGGCCAACCTGATCACCAACCCGGAGCTCGACCCGGTGAGCGGCATGCCCGAGTTCAAGGTGTGCGCCGTCCGACTCGAACGCGCGGACGGGGCCACTCCACCGGAACCGGGCGGGCCGGGCGGCTCCACCGGAGCGGAGGAGGTCCGATGAGCAGGATCGTCGTCGTCGGCAACGGGCCGGTGGGCCACCGGCTCGCCGACCGGGTCGCCCGGGCGGGCGGCCAGCACCGGATCACCGTGCTCGGAGCGGAACCGCGTCCCGCCTACAACCGGGTGCTGCTGCCCTCGGTGGTCGCGGGAACCCTGCACGGGGAGGACACCCGGTTGCCGCCGCCGGAGCCGGCGGTCGCCGTGCGGGTGGGGGAGCGGGTCACCGACGTGGACCGGACGCGTCGCCGGGTGCGTTCCTCCTCCGGGGTGACCCACCACTACGACGTGCTCGTCCTGGCCACCGGCGCGCGGCCGGTCTGGCCCGAGGTCCCCGGGCTGACCGGGCCCGCCGACCGGCCCGGGGCGGCGGTGGTGGCCCTGCGCACCCTGGGCGACGTCGAACGCCTGGGACGACGCCTCCGCTCCGGTCTGCCCGTGACCGTCCTCGGCGGCGGGACGCTCGGGCTGGAGACCGCGCGGGCGTTGGCGGCCAGGGGAGCGGAGGTCACCCTGGTCCACCGGTCCCGGTCCCTCATGGAACGGCAGCTCGACGACGTGGCGGGCGCCGTCCTCCTGGCCTCGACCCGGGCGTTGGGCATCACCGTGCACCTCGGCCACCAGCCGGTGGGCTACCGCGACGGGTGTCTCGTCCTCGACGACGGCCGGGAGATCCACGCCGCCCTCGTCGTGGTCGCTGTCGGCGCCCGACCGAGGACCGAGTTGGCCACCAGGGCGGGACTGGCGGTGCGTCGCGGTGTCGTCGTCGACGACACCCTGACCACCAGCGACCCCCGCATCCGCGCCATCGGTGACTGCGCCGAACACGACGGCGTGCAGTACGGGTTGCTCGCACCGGGCTTCGACCAGGCGGACGTCCTGGCCGCCCTCCTCACCCGTACGAGCCCGGCCGCCGCGTACCGGGGTTCCAGCACGGTCACCAGGCTCAAGGCGCAGGACATCGACGTCACAGCGCTGGGGGACAGCAGGGCGGCGGAGCCCGCCGAGCTGGTGACGATGGCCGATCACCGGCGGGGCCGCTACGCCCGGCTGGCGGTGCGGGACGACCGGGTCGCCGGGGCCATCCTGATCGGGTTCCCCCGGGCGGCCGCCACCCTGGGGCAGCTCTACGACCGGGGCGATCCGCTGCCGGACGACCCGTTCCACCTGGTGCTCGGCGAGACCGGTGGCGCGCGGGGCCCGGACCCCTCCGAGCTGCCCGACACCGCCGTGGTGTGCCGGTGCGGCGCCGTGTCCAAACAGGCCCTGGTCACCGCCTGGCGGGTCGGCGCCCGGGACGTTCCGGCGCTGAGCCGGGTGACTCGCGCGGGCACGGGCTGCGGTGGCTGCGCCGCCACCCTCACCAGCCTGTGCCGGTGGCTGGACCGTGCCGAACCGG
>NZ_AGVX02000563.1 GCF_000239155.1 Actinoalloteichus spitiensis RMV-1378 | reverse complement strand
CGGGGAGCCGCCACTTCGGTCGGGCGGCCGCCCCGGCCGGCTCTGGACCAGCACCACACGGGAGGCGGAGGGTATGAGCGCGCGGTACACGGCGGAAGCGGTGTCCGTCGGTGACGGACGGGACGGCGAGGTCCGCAGCGACGACGGGGTGATCGACGAGAAACTCGCCGTGCCCGCCGAACTCGGCGGCAGGGGCGGCGACGCGACCAACCCCGAACAGCTGTTCGCGGCGGGCTACTCGGCGTGCTTCCACAGCGCGGTGCTCCAGGCGGCCAGGTTGTCCGGGATCAAGGTCGCCGACAGCCGGGTCGCGACCCGGGTCGCGATCGAGGTCGACGAGGCCGACTCCGGCTACCGCCTCGCCGTCAACCTCCGCGCCCACCTGCCCGGCCTGAACCAGCCGCAGGCCGACGAGCTCGTGGAGGCGGCGCACCAGATGTGCCCCTACTCCAAGGCGACCCGGGGGAACGTCCCCGTGCGGGTCAGCGCGACCGTCTGAGCGCCGGCCCCACCACGGGTGGGCGCGAACCACCAACCGGACTCGTCATCCACGGAAGAGGTGTGACCGACATGAGCAGCAACAGTCCCATCACCAGCACCCTCGGCGACTCGGAACGGGACGTCACCGGGCGGGCGCTGCGAGCCACTCTTCTGGAGCTGGTGGACCTGTCCCTGATCGGCAAGCAGGCGCACTGGAACGTCGTGGGCCCGTTCTTCCGCAGTGTGCACCTGCAACTCGACGACCTCGTCTCGATGGCGCGGAAGTACTCGGACAAGGTGGCCGAGCGCGCCGCCGCGCTCGGTGTCTCGCCGGACGGCAGGGCGAAGTCGGTGGCCGAGGGCTCGGGACTTCCGAGCTACCCGGACGGCTGGCGCCAGGACGCCGACGTCGTGCGGGACGTCGTCGGGATCCTGGACGAGCTGGTGCACCGGGTGCGCGCGCGGATCGACGAGACGGACAAGACCGACCAGGTGACGCAGGACCTGCTGATCGCGCTGACCGACAAGCTCGAGGAGGCCCGCTGGATGTGGCAGGCACAGCTCGCCGGCCGGTGACGGTCGACGGCGCGGGGCTCCCACCCGGGTGGGAGCCCCGACGCACGAGCGACCGGGGTCAGCTGGCGGCGAGAGCGCGCCGCGCGAAGTGCACCTCGGCGGCCCGCTGACGCAGTGACTCGGCCACCACCAGCGAGCCGTGCCCCGCGTCGTAGCGGTACACCTCGTAGGTGGCGCCCAGGGCCGCGAGCCGGTCGAGGTAGTTGTCAATCTGCCGGATCGGGCAGCGCGGGTCGTTCTCCCCCGCCAGCACCAGGACCGGCGCCCGCACCTTCTCGACGTAGGTCAACGGGGAGCAGTCCCGGTACCGGTCGGGGACCTCGTCCGGCGAGCCGCCGAACAACGCGCGGTCGAAGGCCCGAAGCGGCTCCATCTCGTCCTCGTACGCGGCCAGGTAGTCCGCGACCGGGACACCCGCGATGCCGGCGGCCCACCTGTCCGGTTGGGTGCCCAAGGCCATGAGCGTCAGGTAACCGCCCCAGGACGCACCCTCCACGACGCTGCGGTCCGGGTCGGTGAGACCACTGGCCACCGCCCAGTCGTGCACGGCCGCGACATCCTCCAACTCGGTGAGCCCCGGCCGCCCCTCGATGGCATCCCTCCACTGCGACCCGTACCCGGTGGAACCCCGGTAGTTCACGTGCACCACGGCGAACCCGGCGTCGAGCCACAACGCCCGGTAGGCGGAGAACCGGTCCTCATCGGCCGCGTGGGGCCCGCCGTGGAGGCTGAACACGGTGGGCAGCGGCCCGTCCGGCGCGTGTTCCGGCCGGGCGTACAGGGCGTGGACCCGTCCTCCGGGGCCCTCCACGAACGCATCCCGCAGCGGCTGCGAGGGCGGTGCCGGGGTGCCGCCGGGCTGGAGGATCACCGCATCGGACCCGTCGGTGTAGAGGGCTCGGATGGCGGCGGGGCGTTCGGCGGAGGACAACGAGTACTCCACCGTGCCGTCCGGCCGGACGTCCGCACCCGTGACCGTCCCGGTCGCCGTGGGCAGCCTGGTCAGCGTGCCGGACGCGAGGTCGTAGTGGTACAGGGCGCAGCGGGCCTCGTGTTCGTGGGTCACCAACAGCGCCGTGCCGTTCGGGTACCAGCTCGCCGACAGCTCCCCGGGCAGGTCGATCTGGAGTTCGACCTCCGTGTCGTTCTCCACGTCCCAGATCAGCAGCTCGGACCGGCCGCGTCGCTCGTGGCTGACCAACAGCCTCGCGTCACCCGCGACGAGTGGGAAACCGAGCGCGGACAGCGACTTGCCCGTTCCGTCCCACTTCTCCGCCACCGGGGTGCCGTCGACCTCGTCACCGCGCACCCGCAGCACCCGCAGGGCCGGGTGGCGGGAATCGCCGTGTTCGGAGTGGGCCAGCACCAACAGCGATTCGTCGTGGGAGAGGGCCGCCACGTCCGCGTCCTGTTCGTGCTGGTAGATCACCCGGGCAGGGTGGTAGCCGCCACCCTCGGCGACCCTGCTCGCCCAGATCGTGGTCCCCTCGTCCGTGGAGGCCCCGCAGACGACGACCCCCGTGCCCAGGGCCAGGCCGGCCGGGTAACCCTCGTGCACCCCGGGCGGCGCCGCCGTCGCGCTGCCGTCGACGGGAAGGCCGGCGAACGGTTCGGTCACCCAACGCCCGAACTCGTTGCCGTCGGTGTCGGAGAACCACCAGATGGCCTCGCCGTCAGGGCTGATCGTGGCGTGGGTGGTTCCGTTCGGCCGGTCCGTGACCTGGCGGTGCGTCTCGGTCGCCCGGTCCCAGGCGTAGACCTCCCAGACACCGCTGGAGTTGGACACGTACAGGTTGCGGTCGGGGGCGTCCAGCGCCCAGTCGGGGAGTGAGTTCCGGGGCGCGCTGAACCGGGCGCGCCACCGCTTCTCCTCGGCCGGGTCGTCGAACAGGGTCTCCGGGATTTCGGCGCTGGGATGCTTGCTCACCCCCTCGATCCTGCCCGATACCCGCAGCGGGCGAAACGCTCGGAGGCGACAGCTCCGATCCGCCCGACCCGACAGGCACCGCGCCGCACGGTCC
Organism: Actinoalloteichus spitiensis RMV-1378; assembly: GCF_000239155.1. Classification (GTDB taxonomy): domain Bacteria; phylum Actinomycetota; class Actinomycetes; order Mycobacteriales; family Pseudonocardiaceae; genus Actinoalloteichus_B; species Actinoalloteichus_B spitiensis. The sequence goes on along the minus strand of NZ_AGVX02000563.1, from coordinate 2,193 downwards.
ACGCCCCTGGGCCACCCGGCCGGGCCAGGGCTGGGCCGGCCCTGGCCAGGAGCGGCCCGCGAGGATCAGGGGAGGGCGACGGGGCGGCGGTCGTGCCCTCCGCCCAGGCACTCCGGGCCGTGCGCGGGGAACGTCACCGTTCCCCCGGCCTCGACGCACTCCCGTACCGGTACCGAGGGGAGCAGATTGGGCTGGTGGTTGCTCGGAGGCCACGGCGACACACCGCACGCGACGGCGAGCGCGAGCACGACGGCACCGAGGGCGGGGCGGGAGTCCATGACGGCGGGGCACCTTCCCGGAGACGAGCTGGGAACCCCACTCTCGCAGCGTGCGGCCGGGCAGGTGAACGACCGCCGCCCATGATCACCCGATCGAGGAAGGACCGGGCGGCGCCGCCCAGGTGGCCGACCAGCCCCGGGCATGACGGAAGCCCAGGTCAGGGAATCATGACGACCATTCCCTGACCTGGGCTTCCGGTCTGTCGGGGTGGCGGGATTTGAACCCACGACCTCTTCGACCCGAACGAAGCGCGCTCCCAAGCTGCGCCACACCCCGATCGTCTTGCGACCAGCCCCACCGGGGCCTCACCGCCTGACGGGAGAGAGTCTAGCCCATGCCCCCGCCGGCCCGGAAACCGGCCGTCGCTTTCGGTGCCACCGGCCCGGAACCGGCCTCGCTCGGCCGGGGGACCAGGGTCAGCAGGCTGGCCTCCGGGGGGCACGCGAAGCGGACCGGCGCGTAGGGCGAGGTCCCGAGGCCGGCGGAGACGTGGAGCCAGGTGTGCGCTCCCCAGCGCGAGGCCCCGCGAGCCCGTGACCGGTCCAGCTCGCAGTTGGTGACCAGCGCGCCGTAGAAGGGGATCCGCAGCTGGCCGCCGTGGGTGTGGCCGGCGAGGACCAGGTCGTACCCGTCCTCGGCGAACCGGTCCAGGACCCGGGGCTCCGGTGAGTGCGTCACCCCCAGCGACAACCTGGCGCGGGGGTCGGGGCGGCCCTCGATGTCGTCGTAGCGGTCCCGGCGCAGGTGGGGGTCGTCGACGCCAGCGGCAACCACCAGCTGGCCCCCCACCCGGAAGCTCCGCCGTTGGTGGGTCAGGTCGAGCCAGCCCCGCTCGGTCAACGCGGCCCGGAGGTCCCGCCAGGGCAGCGGCACCCCGTGGATGCGCTTGGTCCGGCGGACCGGCAGCAGGTACCGCGCCGGGTTCTTCGGCTTCGGGGCGTAGTAGTCGTTGCTGCCGAAGACGAAGACGCCGGGGCGGTCGAGCAGCGGGCCCAGCGCCCGCAGCGCGGCGGGAACCGCCTGGTGGTGCGCCAGGTTGTCCCCGGTGTTCACCACCAGGTCGGGCTCGAGCGCGTCCAGCGCGGCCACCCATTCCTGCTTGGAACGCTGGTTCGGTGTCATGTGCAGGTCCGAGACGTGGAGGACACGGACCGGCCGGCTCCCGGGAGCGAGCACGGGAAGTGTGACGTTCCGAAGCGTCCAGTGCCGTCGTTCGATCCCGGCGGCATAGCCGACGGCCGCGACCCCGAGGGCGGCGGTTCCGATCAAGGTGCGCCCGAGAGTGTTCACCCGATTCAGCTTACGTCCTCCGATTTGACCCGTCCGACCGGTGACGGACGAGGGCGGAGACGACCACCTCCACCACCGCGACCAGCCGCCCGCTCCGCCGCCGCCAGCCCGCGAACCCCGAGCGGACGCGCCTCGCCGCGGTCGCCGCGTCGGACACGGCGTACGTTCCCAGCGTGAGCGATCTCGAGGAACGGCTCCGCGCCGATCTGGTGGCCGGGATGAAGAGCCGCGACAGCCGGGTGGTCGGGACACTCCGCACGGTGCTGGGCGCCCTCGGCAACGCCGAGGGGCGGACGGGCCGTGCGCTGACCGAGGAGGAGGTGACCCAGACCGTCGCCAAGGAGGCGAGGAAGCGGGACGAGGCGGCGGAGGCGTTCGCGGCGGCCGGTCGGACGGACAGCGCCGAGCGCGAACGGGCCGAGGCGGAGATCCTCCGCGCCTACCTGCCCCGCCAGCTGGCGGAGGACGAACTCGCCGCGCTCGTCGAGGCCGCCATCGAGGAGGTCGGCGCGCGGTTGGGAGACCGACCGGGGATGGCTCACCTGGGCCAGGTGATGAAGGAGGCCACCGCCAGGGTCGCCGGCCGCGCCGACGGGAGCCGCGTGGTGGCGCTCGCGCGGGCCC
>NZ_AGVX02000564.1 GCF_000239155.1 Actinoalloteichus spitiensis RMV-1378 | reverse complement strand
GGGACGTGGAGGACGAACCGGGTCACCGCACGGCGCTCGGCCGTGCCGGGACGGCGGGCCCCGGCCCGGAGCCTCGGCGACCGCCTACGTGTCCCCCGTCCGCCCGGCGGCGGCGGCCCGCCGGCCCCGCCACTCGTTGAGCGCCACCGCGAGGATGATCACGGCCCCCTGGATCGCCTGCTGCCAGTAGGCGCTGACCTGGAGGGCGATCAGGCCGTTGGTGATCAGGCTGAGCAGGACCGCCCCGAGCACCGCGCCGAGCACGGTCCCCCGGCCCCCGAACAGGCTCGCGCCGCCGATGACGACGGCACCGATCGCGGTCAACTCGTAGCCGACCCCTGTGCTGGGCTGGGCCACCGACAGTCGCGCGGTCTCCAACAGGCTCGACAGCGCGGCCAACGAACCCGCGACCACGTAGACGAACATCTTGACCCGTTGGACCCGGATTCCCGAGAGGACCGCCGCCGATTCGTTCGACCCGGTGAAGTAGACGTGCCGGCCGATCGTGGTCCTGGTCAGCACGAGGTGCGCCACGACCGCGACCACCAGCGCCACCCACACCGGGATGGGAAGCCCCAGCCACGACCCCTGCCCGATGCCCAGGAAGGGCGGCGCGAAGCCGGTCTGGGTGGAACCGCTGGTCAACCCGAGCGCCACCCCACGGGCGATGCCCAACATGCCCAGGGTGATGATGAAGGGGGGCACCTTCGTGAGCACGATCAGCGCCCCGTTGACCAGCCCGCAGACCAGGCCGGTGGCCAGGGACAGCGGGATGGCGACGATGTAGGGCAGGTCGGCCGAGATCACCCAGAACCCGGTGGCCACCGAGGTCAGCGCGACCACCGAGCCCACCGAGAGGTCGATGCCGCCGGTCGCGATCACGAAGGTCATCCCCACGGCGATGATCGCGACGAGGGCGGCCTGCCGGGCCACCACCAGCAGGTTGTCAACGGTGACGAAGGTGTCCGTCCTGATCGCCAGGAAGGCCAGGATCCCCAGCACCACCAGCAGCAGGCCGGACTCCCTGCCCCGGAAGGGCCGCAACCACGGCGAGTCGGTGCGGCGAGTGGTGGCGCCGGAGGGCCCGGTCCGATCCGGATCAGCGGTGGGCGTGGTGGTCGTGGACATGGTGTTCGCTCCTCAGCCCGTCGCCGGGGTGCCGATTCCGGTGGCCAGCGCCACGATGGCTTCCTCCGTGGCCTCGTCCGCGGTCAGCTCGCCCGCCGTCCGTCCGGCGGAGAGCACCACGATCCGGTCACTCATCCCGATCACCTCGGGCAGCTCGCTGGAGATCATCAGGACCGCGACGCCGGCCGCCGCGAGTTCCCGGATGATCCGGTAGATCTCCGCCTTCGCCCCGACGTCGACGCCCCGGGTCGGCTCGTCCAGCAGCAGGACGGAGGGCTCGGTCGCCAGCCACTTGGCCAGCGCGACCTTCTGCTGGTTGCCGCCGGACAGCCCGCCGACGAGGGAGTCGACGCTGGGGCACGCGATCCGCAACGACGTCCGGAACCTGTCGGCGACCTCGCGTTCCACCCGGGGGCGGAACCACCCCCTCGGCGCGATCGTCCCCGGCACGGTGACGGCGATGTTGCGCCGGACCGACATCTCCAGGAACAGCCCGGTGGCCTTGCGGTCCTCGGAGAGGTAGCAGACCCCCTCCGCCAGGGCCTCCTTCGGGTGCGCGAAGCGCACCCGCCGGCCGCGCAGCAGGATCTCACCCTGGTGGGGGTCGGCCCCGAAGACGGCTCGCGCCGTCTCGGTCCGCCCGGACCCCACCAGGCCGGCGAGGCCGACGATCTCCCCGGCCCGCACCGCCAGGGAGACGTCACGCACCCGGTCCCCGGAGGAGAGGTTGCGGACCTCGAGCACGACCTCGCCCCGGGCGCGGTCGGGGCGCTCCCCGTAGAGCTGCGTGATCTCCCGGCCGACCATCTTGGCGACGAGGGCGTCCGGGTCGGTGTCGGCCGCGCGTGACAGACCGGTGTGCCGGCCGTCCCGCAGCACGGTGATGCGGTCGCAGACCTCGAAGATCTCCCGCATCCGGTGGCTGACGTAGACGATCGCGACGCCGGAGTCCCGCAGCCTCCTGACGACCGCGAGGAGCCGGTCCACCTCGTCCTCGGTGAGGGCCGAGGTCGGTTCGTCCATGACGATGAGCCGGGCCTTCGCCGCCAGCGCGCGGGCGACCTCGACGAGCTGTTGCCTGGCCAGCGACAGCCGTTCCACCTCGATCCACGGATCGAGCTCGATGCCCAGTTCGGACAGCGCCGCCTCGGTCCGCCGTTCCATCTCCCTGCGGTCGAGCATCCCGAACCGGGTCGGCTCCGCCGCGACCAGGATGTTCTCGGCGACCGACAGGTGCGGGGCGAGGGTGAGTTCCTGGTGGATCACCGCAAGCCCCAGCCGCTGGGCGTCCCGGGGGCCGCTCATCCGGACGGGACGCCCGTCGACGAGGACCTCGCCCGCGTCGGGGCTGACCACACCGGCCAGCACCTTGAGCAGGGTGGACTTCCCGGCGCCGTTCTCGCCGACCAGCCCCATCACCTCGCCGGGCCGGACCGCCAGCTCCACCGAGTCGAGGGCGCGCACGCCCGGGTAGGTCTTCACGATCCCGGTCATCCGCACCAGGGGCTCGACGCCGGGGGCGGCCGGCGGGTCGTCCGTGGGCGGTTCCGCCTCGGGTGCCGCGCTCACGAGATGGTCCGTTCGAAGTCGGGGAGGGTCTCCTTGGTGATGGCGACGACGCCGGTGTCCAGCTCGGTCTCCGCCACGTCCGCTTCCTGGGCCATCGCGACCAGCAGCTGGAGGGCCGCCGCCGTCATCCCGTAGGGACGTTGGGAGACGAGCAGCTGGATGCAGTCGTTGCGCATCAGGTCCCTGGCCTGCGGGATCGCGTCGAAGCCGGCCACCAGCACCTCGCCGCACCGCCCGGTCTGCTGGAGCGCCGTCGCGGCTCCGGGCGCGTCACCGCCGTTGATCCCGACGATCGCCGCGATGTCCGGGTGCGCCGCCAGGATCGCCTCGGTCTTGCTGGTGGCCTCGGCGATGGCGTCCCCCGACTCCTCGATCGCGACGATCTCCACGTCGGGATCGGCCTCGACGACCTCGCGCAGCCCGGTCAGCCGCTGCTGGCTGTTCACCGCGCCCAGCGAGCCGACGATCACGGCGATCTTGCCCTCCCCGCCGATCTGTTCCAGCAGCTCCTCGCCGAAGGTCCGTCCGGCGTTGGTGTTGTCGGTCCCGATGTAGCCACGCGCCTCGCTGTCGGGAACGGGCGAGTCCCAGGCGATGACCTCGATGCCCATGTCCCGCGCGGTGGCGATGGTGCCCAACACCGACGCGGGGTCGTTCGGCGAGATCGCGATGCCCTTCGGCTGGCGGGCCAGGGCCGCCTCGAACATCTGCACCTGCTGACCGACGTCGGTGGTCTGGGGGCCGACGAACTCGGCCCGAACCCCGAGCCGTTCCGCGGCGTCCTCCATCCCGGCCCTGGCGTCGTCCCAGTACGGGTTGTCCAACGACTTGGGCAGGAAGACGTACAGGTCCTCCGACTCGCCGGTGACGTCCGGGATGCCCAGCTCGGCCGCGAGTTCCTCGGCGACCTGCTGGCTCTCCTCACCCAGGTCCTCGGCCTCGGCCCGGGTCGGCAGGTAGTCCGAGTTCGAACCACAAGCCGTGAGGGACACCGCGAGCGCGGTACCGAGCACGGCGGTCACGAACGGTGGGACCCGCACTGCGCACTCCCTTTCCGGCCAGCAGCGCCGGCCTGATACCTCGTTTTCCCCGGTGCTCCAGCGCGGGGGGACCACCGGAATCCGGTCGTACCGGAAAGCCGGAGAGGGACACGCTACTCCCCACTCGTGTGACACCCTGGATACGTGGCCGCGATCGGCCCTCTTTCCCTCTCGGCGTGCGATTCTCCACGAACGGAAGATAATGGCGCGCCATTCGCCGACACTCGACTGATTCTCACCCAGAAGGAGGAGTTCCGGTTCGGTGGAACCGCTGTTCACGGGGGGATCCCGACGTCCGGTGGCGACGACGACCGCCGGCGCCCGCACCCCTTCCCGCCTGCGCCGTTCGACTCCGGACAGGACAGGCGACCGGCTCACCCGAGGCTCGCGGCCACCGCGCGCGGACCGTGTTCACCGCCGCCCCGCCTGATCCGAATTCCCCATCGCTCCCCGACTCCTCGCCCGCGGGCCGGTCGACCGGCGGGCGGAGCCCACCGGGATGTCCCCACATGCGTTCCGCCCGAATTCTCCGTTCCGCTCCGGAATACCCGACCGAATATTCCCCCGCTCGGGGAAATCCGTTGCTCTGAACGGCCGGGGACCAACCGGACGCGGCGGGCGCACGGCGGCCCCGTTCCC
>NZ_AGVX02000565.1 GCF_000239155.1 Actinoalloteichus spitiensis RMV-1378 | reverse complement strand
ACTGGGTCTTCGGGAGCCGGGGCTGAGCACCGCTCCCGCCCGTCTCGTCGTCCGGCCACCGGCACGGTCCGAGGTGGCGGAGGGCGGGCCGGATCCTCGGTGGCCTCGCCGTGCGGCCGCACGGCGAGGCGCGACCGTTCCCCGGGAGTCGTCGTTGCGCCGCCGCGGACCCGGGGCTTCGGCGTGCCCCTCCCGCTGCTCCACGTGACGGCGCACGTGGTCCGACCACCCGGGCTCACCGGTCGTTCCCGGTCCTGAGGTGGGTGGGTCAGGTCAGGTCCACGCCCGCCCAGGTAGCTCGGATCGGCGAGGGGTCGTCGCGCACCACCGGGTCGGCGTCGAAGCACATGGTGGTTCGACGTGCCGGTTCGTAACGTGGCCAGGGCACCTCACCCGTGGCGGCGAACCGGACCCAGGTCGAGTGCATGAGGTCCGCGAGCGGCTGGGGCGGGTTCGGGCCGGTGACCCACCGCATCACGGGGTCGTCCAGGAGGTCGAAGACGAACGGGATCTCCAGGAAGTGGCAGGCTCCGAGGTGGCCGTCGAACTGGGGCGAGCGCCAGGTGAACTCGTACATGTGGGTGCGGGCGGCCGCGTCGGCTCGTGCTTCGGCGAGCCGGATCGCCGGTATCCGGTAGAACCAGTCCCCCTGGAGGATCGCGAGGAGCTCGCCGGGGGTCGCGTCGGGGTACGCGGTCCGGTAGTCGGTGGCGGCGCTGTCGGGTAGCCGGTAGAGCCGCAGCGCGTCGAGGAACGCGGCGTCGGTGACCGAGTCGAGCCCGGCGAAGGGCACCAACGAGAGGCGTCCCTCCTCGGCGTTCTGCCCGATGAGGACGTCCACGTCACTTCCCGCTCCCGACGCGATCGCCTCGAGGGGAACGCGGGGAAGGGTCACGCCGTCGACCGTCGGCCGCCACATGTTGACCCGTGCCCCGGGTTCGGCACCCCACCGCTGGGGGTCGGGCGTGCGGGCGAGGTCCCCTGCCACGGACAGCTGGGCGGCGAGGAGGCGATCCACTCCGGCCTCGGCGACGGCTTCGCGGGTGGGGGCGACCCCGAGCATGTCGGCGACGCGGTGACCGATCTCCCGACCGGTGTCGAGGGAGTAGCAGAGGTTACCGGCTCCGCTCTGCATGATGGCGCGGCGGAACAGTCCCCTGGCGTTGGGCATCGTGAGCAGGGTGCCGACGCTCATCGCTCCGGAGGACTGCCCGAAGACGGTGACGTTGTCCGGGTCGCCGCCGAAGGCGGCGATGTTGTCGTGCACCCATTCCAGGGCGGCGATCTGGTCGAGCAGCCCGACGTTGGCGATGTCGTCGTCGAGGACGAGGAAGCCCTCCGCGCCGAGCCGGTAGTTGATGGCCACCAGCACGACTCCGTCGCGGGCGAAGCGGCTCCCGTCGTAGATGACGTTGTTGCCGGTGTCGAAGCCCCCACCGGGGATCCACACCATGACTGGTTGCCGGGCGTCCCCGGGTTGGCTGGTCCAGACGTTGACGTTGAGGTAGTCGGCGCCGGCGACGGTGGGGAGGAACGCGTCGAGGGGCGGCGGCGTCGGGAGTTGTGGAGGTGTGGGGCCGTCGGCACCAGCGTCACGCACTCCGGCCCAGGGCGGCGCCGGGTTCGGTGGCAGGAATCGGTTCGGGCCGCTGGGTGCGGCGGCGTAGGGGATCCCGAGGAAGCGGTGCACGCCGTTCTCGTTCCTGCCGCGCACCCTGCCGGCCCGCGTCGTGACCACGGCCCCCTCGGAGGAGTACTGGTCGGTGCCGCTCGGCGGGTGGTGCCGATCTCTCACGTGCTGTCCTCTCGGTGTGGGGCGACGGCGGGCCGGGGCGTGCCGTCCTGGCCCACGGCCATCGTCGCACCGCGTTGGGGACCGGTCGACCAGTGTTCTACCGGGGCCGAATGGCGGGTCGGCGCCCTCCGTTCGGACGAACGCGCGGGGTTCACCCGAGGTCGATGTCAGCTCCTCGCCCAGGGACCGATGTGTACACCGCCACGGGTCCGGGTAGCCCGGACACGGTCGCCCGACGAACGCGTGGATGGTGTCGCGACCACGAGGCACAAACACAACCCTATGGTTGGTAAATGTCCAACGGATCTTTCCCCGCGACAACCTTGCCCTTCCAGGTGCGTCTGGATGGGTGAAGGGACACGACAGACAGGAGGACCTGCGATGATGCGACGTCCTGGTGTGCTCATTCCCGCCGTCCTCGCCTTCGGCGGGGTGTTCCTGGTCGGGTGTGGGGAGGGCTCCGGCGACCAGGAGCCGACCAGTCCCGGCGACGGCGTCGACGCGACGACCGGGTCCGGGCTGGACGAACCGACGACGGACCCGGGCCTCGGGGCGCCGACGTCGGGGTCGGCCACCTCCGGGGCGGGAACCGCCGACCCGGGGGCGGGCGGAGCGGCCGACGATGGCGCGACGTCGGCGACCGACGACCTGGAACGGGTGGACTGCGGCGAGATCGAGACCGACACCGGCGCGCACCGGCTGATCGCCATGCCCACGGTCGGCGGCCGGGTGGGCTGCACCGAGGCGTTCAACGTGATCGACGAGTTCCTCTCGCTGCCGGACGAGGAGAAGGCCGAGGCGGCCCTCGGGAACGTGGACGTCTCCCACGGCTGGTCGTGCACCGTCGACGACGGTGAGACGGCCGGGATCGCCTGCGTCAAGGGCTCGGCCGGCGACGACTACGAGTTCGCTTTCCACACCGAACCCTGATCCCCCGCCACTCCCCGTTCCCGCCCGGGTTCGACGAACGCGGCTCGGGCGCGGGCGACCGCGCGGATGGCGTGGGGCGGGTGGCCCGGCGGCGCGGGACGGAGCGGCCCCCGGGGCCACCCCACGGCCGGGTCACCCGCCGGGTACGGGTGGTCCGGAGGTCAGCCGTTCGTCTCCTCGACGAGCCACCGGTCGGCGGCACGTCCGGAGGTCAGCCGGACGACGCGCACCCCGCTCCTCCGCAGGGCCGCGAGCCTCCCCGGCAGTTCCGCCTGGTGCGCGCGCTGGGACCGCACCGCCCACACGAGCAGGGAGTGCCGGCCGAACAACGCCGACCAGTCCTCGCGGTTGCCCGCCCACAGTTCGGTGCGGTGCCGGATCCGCCGGACGGTGCGGCGCAGGATCCTGGGGAGGATGACGGCCAGGGGCAGGTCCAGCCACACCACGAGGTCGGCCCGGGGCCAGAGGGTGTCGGCGACCCGGTCGATGTAGTTGCCGTCCACGACCCAGGCGGGCCGGTCGCGCAGCTCGGCGATGTCGGCGGCGAACTCCTCGGTGGGGCGGGGAGTCCAGTGGGGACCGTGGTGGAGCGCGTCGAGTTCGACGTGGTCGATCCCGAGTTCCCTCGCGAGCCTGGTCGCCAGGGTGCTCTTGCCGGAACCACTGGTACCGAGCACGACGATCCGCCTCGGGCGTGCCGTCTCCTCGTGCCCCCCGGTGCGTTCGGGACTCTCCGCCATCGGTCCGTTCTCCCCCTCGTCAGCGCAGCCGGCAGCCTAGCGGGTCGGCTCCCTGACCCCGATGGCTCCCACGCACGGGATCTCCGAGCACGCCGGCGGTGAACGGCGGGCCGGTGCTCGGCCCCAGCGAAGCGTCCGATCGATGCGGACACCAGCCCAAGAAATCTTGCCAGTCAGGAAATTTTTCCTCTTCGGCAACTTTTGCTACGGTGTCGTCCGTGAGCACGACCGAAGGCGGGCTGCGGGAACGCAAGAAGCGGGAGACACGCCTCGCACTGAGCCAGGCGACCATTCGCCTGGCCCTGGCACACGGGCTGGAGAACGTGTCGGTGGAGGACATCGCGGCCGAGGCGAACGTCTCGGAACGCACCTTCCGCAACTACTTCTCCAACAAGGCCGAGGCCGTGGTGGCCAACCACGTCGAACGCGGTCGGCGGACCGCGGCGGCCCTGCGGGCACGGCCAGCCGACGAACCGCTCTGGGACGCGCTGGTCCACGCGGTCGTCGAACAGTTCGAGCCCCCAGGAGGGACACCGCCGAGGCCGGACGACGCCTACGCCTCGGCACTGCGCGCGCTGCTCGCCACGCCCGCGGTCCAGCACGAGGTGTTCCGCGCGCACGCCACCTCGCAGCGGGAACTCGCGGCCGCCGTGGCCGAACGCACCGGCACCGAGCCGGAGGACCTGTACCCGGGCACCGTCGCCGCCGTCGTCGGCGCCGGGCTCGGCTCGGCGCTGACGCACTGGACCCGTGATCCTCGGCAGTCGCTCGTCGCGTTGCTCCGCGAGGTCTTCGACCAGATCCGCACAGGTATGCCGGCGCCCAGCCGGAACCCGCCAGGCCGAACCCTCGGCGCCTCCGCCGAACCCGGTCCGACCGCGCGGCACGAGACGGAGGGAAACCCATGAACGACGTGGTCATCGTTGGCGGCGGCCCCAACGGACTGATGCTCGCCTGCGAGCTCGCCCTCGGAGGCGTCCGCCCGGTGGTGTTGGAACGCCGCACCGAACCGAATCCGGAACCCCGGTCGAACGGGCTCGTCGGGCAGGTCGTCAGGATGGTGGACCGCCGGGGGCTGTTCGAACGGCTCAGCGGCCAGCCCGGCCCGCCACGGGCCCACCGGGGGCACTACGTGTTCGGGGCGTTACCGCTCGACCTGGGCCTGGTGGAGGACAGCCCGCTCCACACCCTCCCGGTGCCGGAACGGGACCTCGTGGGCGTGCTCGAGGACCGCGCCCGCGAATTGGGCGTCGACATCCGCCGGGGGCACGAGTGCACCGGCCTCGTCCAGGACGACGACGGCGTCACCCTCGCCGTCGACGGTCCACGAGGTGCCCACGAACTGCGGGCCAGGTACCTCGTGGGGGCCGACAGCGCGCACAGCGCGGTCCGCGAGGCCGCCGGGATCGGGTTCCCGGGTGTCACCCACGACAGGACCACCACGCGCACGGCGCACGCCACGGTGCCGCCGGAGTGGGTGGACGCGGCGACCGGCGTCCTGACCGTGCCTGGTCACGGTGCCGTCCCGCCGTTCCTGCCCGCCCGCACGGCCCACGGCGGTTTCACCTACGCGCCGCTCCCGGGGCGCCCCCCGCTGATCGCCACCGTCGAGTGGGACGGGCCGGACATCGACGTCCCCATGAGCCTGGAGGAGATGCGGGCCAGCGTGCGCAGGGTGCTGGGTACCGACGTTCCCCTCCAGTCGCCGGCTGGCGAGGGGCCACACCTGCTGCGCCGGCTCCGGGGCGGCAACACCCGCGTCGCGGAGCGGTACCGGGCGGGCCGGGTGTTCCTCGTCGGCGACGCGGCGCACGTCCTCCCCGCCGGCGGCACGGGGCTGAACCTGGGCCTCCAGGACGCGATCAACCTCGGGTGGAAGCTCGCGGCTCGGCTCACCGGCGGGGTCGACGTGCTGGACACCTATGACACCGAACGCCGACCGCACGCCGACCGCGCCATCACCTTCTCGCAGGCCCAGGCGGCGTTGCTCGCGCCTGGCGACGACGTCACGGGCCTGCGCCAGGTGTTCGGCGAGCTGCTCACCCAACCTGGCGTCGTCCGGGTCCTCGCCGATCTCGTGGCCGGTTCGGACGTCCGGTACCCGGTGGCGGAAGGAGCCCACCCGTGGGCGGGGTGGGCCGCGCCGGAACTGGACCTGCGCACCTCGCGGGGAACGGTGCGGCTGTCCGAAATGGTCAGGGCAGCGCGTCCCCTGCTGCTGGACCTCACCGAGGGCGGTGAACTGGACGTCGCGGGAGTCGAGGTCGTGCGGGCCAGGGCGGACACCGACGTGACCGCTCTCCTCCTCCGACCGGATTCCTGGGTGGCGTGGGCGTCGAACGAGCCCCGGCCGGACCAGGAGGGCCCGCGGCACGCCGTCGACCAGTGGTTCGCCGCCGGCTGAGCGGGTCGGCCGCGCCGGTCGACGGTGGGCGGCCCCGCCCACGGGCCGACCGGTACCACCTCTACCGTGCTCGGTCGTGACCGACGTCGACTCCCACCTGTCCCGGACCGCCACCGCCTACGACCAGCTGGCCGTGCCCTACGCCGAGTTCGCCCGCGACGCCTTGGCCGGCCTTCCGCTGGATCGCGCGGTGCTCGCCGCCTTCGCCGAACTCGTGCGGACCACGAGCCCGGGCCCGGTGGTCGAGCTGGGTTGCGGCCCCGGGCAGCTGACCGCGCACCTGCGGGAGCTCGGCCTGGACGTCTTCGGCGTCGACCTCTCCCCAGCGATGATCGACATCGCCAGCCGGGCGTATCCCGACCTGCGGTTCGACCTCGGGTCGATGGACCGCCTCGACCTGGCCGACGGGTCGGTGTCCGGCATCGTGTCCTGGTACTCGATCATCCACGCCCCGCCGGAGAGCGTTCCCGGGTACCTGGCCGAATTCGGTCGGGTGCTCGCCACCGGTGGTCACCTCCTCCTCGGCTTCTTCGAGTCGGAGGGCGACCCGGTGACCGCGTTCGACCACAGGGTCGTCACCGCCTACCGCTGGCCGGTCGACGAACTCGCGGAGCTGCTCGACCGGGCGGGCTTCCTGGAGGTGGGTCGGATGACGCGGGAGCCTGGCGAGGGTGAGCGGTTCCGCCGTGGCCATCTCCTGGTGCGGCGTGCCGCCGGGCGGGGGTGACCACCCGGCGGCACGTGCCGGCCCGGTGGACGCCCGGGGCGCCGTCACTCCGGCTCCTCCTGGTGGCGGAACGGAGCCGGGTCGGTCACCGGTCGGCGGTCGAGGACGAGATCGGCGAGCAGGGCGGCGGAACCAGGGCCGAGGATGAAGCCCTCCCCGCCGTGCCCGCAGCAGACGTACAGGTCGTCGTCGATCTCGTCGATGATCGGTCTGCCGGTGGGCGACAGGGGTCGGACGCCGGAGCGGCGGCCGGCCACCGGGATGTCGGCGAGCGCGGGTACCAGGGTGGCGGCGCGGCGCAGGATGCGGCGGTCGAGATCGGCCGGTTCCGCCTGGTCCTCCGCCGTCCAGCTGGCGCCGACGAGAACGACACCGTCGGCGCGCTGGTGGACCAGGAGCCCGACCGCCGTCCCGGTCCTGGCTGGCCCGATGCTGACCTCGCCCAGGATGTGGCCGAGCAGTGGGGCGGTGGGAACCGTGCGCAGGAGGCGACCCCGCGACCCGGTCAGCCGCATGCGGTGCCCGAGCTGGGCGCACAGCTGTCGGGTGCCCAGTCCGGTGGTGAGGACGACGACGCGGTGGAGGCGGCCCGTGCCGTCGGTACCGCGCAACCGCCAGCGTCCGGGCTCGCGGAGGATGTCGACGACCGGGTCGTACTCCGACACGCGCACCCCGAGGGCCACCAGTTCGGCGTGCAGGGCGCGCGTGACCTCACGGGGGTCGATCCGCCTTGCCTCCGGCTGGTGCAGGGCCGCCCGGACGCCGGGGGCCAGCGCGGGTTCCAGGGCGGCGAGCTCGGGTCCGGCCAGGACGGTGCCGGGGCCGTCGAGGAGCGCGGCCGCCTCGGTCGCGGTCTCGGCGAGGACGAGCCGTCCGGTGGTCGTGCCGGGAGAGACCTCGTCGTAGGCGGTCAGGCTCGCCTTCCACAGGCCGGTCAGGGGCGCGGCCGGGGGGACGAGCTGCCCGTGGGCGGCGGCACTGGCACCGTCCCCGATCCCGGCGGCCGTGCGGAGGGTGACGGACAGGCCGGCGCGTGCCAGTTCACGGGCGGCGGAGAGACCGACCACGCCCCCGCCCACGACGACGGCCTCGGTCATGGCGCATCCCGCCGCGAGCGCGCGGATCGACGACGGCGATCCCGATGCGGAGCGGAGCGGTGCCGGGGTTGCCCGTGCCGGTGGTCACCGCCGGGGGCGTGCCGAGCGGCCCGTGCCGCCGGGGCTCGCGTCGGCTCGCCGACCCCGTCGTCGTCCGGGCGACGCCGGGCTGCCGGTAACGGCGCGGTCGCCTTCCCGGTGACCATGACCGGTGGGGATTCCGGGACGTTGCCGTCGTGGGACGCCGACGCCGGCTGACACCGGGCCGGGAGCGGCGGCGAGAAGTGATCCGACGCGGTTTTCCTCGCCATGCCCCGCCGGAGAACTCGGAACACCGGTACACCGGCATACGGCGCCCCGATTCCCACCGCCCGCATTCGACCTCCCCGGTCGGGACCACCCAGGACTCTGCCACGAGCGGGAGAGCACCGGCAATCCCCCCATTCCCGCCGAGGAGCGGGAAGGACCGGAAATCGGACCGACGGCATTTCGCCGTGCGACGCGTTCCGTCCGCCCCTGGTGGTGGTGCCACGCTCCCCACTGGTCAGAGGTCGTGGCGCGAGGGCTTCCGCTCGACCGTCACGTGGGGATGACCAGGTGGTACGCGCGGCGCCGGGGGCGCGCTGACCACCGGCCGGGGCGGGGTTGCGGGCACCGCGTCGGCTCGGCGGGACGGTGGCAGGCGGGGCAGGGGTTGGCCCCTTTGCTCCGAACGTGGGATTGACAGCGGCGGCCGCCGAATTCCGCGGGGCCCCGATGATTCGGGTGCCCGTTCGGTTCGCCACGGCCAATGGTCAGGATGTCCGGTGGTCGCTACGATCTGCCGTTGTGCGGACTCTCGCGGCACGAAATGCGGACCGCCCTCCGACGATGACCGGGACCCGCGAACAACGGTCGTCGTCGTGGGAGGCCGTGCCGCTGGAAATCGTTCCTCGAAACCGCTCGGCGAAAGGGGCGAGGGTCGTCCACCGTTTCGTCGGCCTCCCGCCGGGCGCCGCTGGGCGGGATGTCGGGGCCCCCCGTTCCACCCCGCGACGCGGGAGCGGCACGTCCGCGTCGACCTCCTCGCCGCCACCGGCCCCCGGGGGCCGCCCCCTCCCCCGCCGTGT
>NZ_AGVX02000566.1 GCF_000239155.1 Actinoalloteichus spitiensis RMV-1378 | reverse complement strand
CCCCCCCGCCCCCCCCGCCGCAGGCCACCCTCCGCTCCTCGTCCGAGACCGGTCGGTGCGGTCGTCGTCCCGAAGGACCCCGGCCCCACCGACTCCTGATCGCAGCCGCTCACCCCCGTGCCTCCCCGGGCCGTGTCCTGCCCGCCTCCCCTGTGTGGAATCGCGCGGCCTGTCGGGGGTGGTGGCTGCCCGGTCGCCCGGTGGTCGAACCCGGGACACCCCCGGCCCCCCTGTTGTTCCCGGTTCCCACCGGGCGACCACCCCGCTCCCCGTTGTTGCCCCCTGTCGCTGCGCGCCGACCGCGCGCCCCTGCTCCGCGAAGGACCCGGTTGTCGTGATCGTGCACGTCCTCAACCCCGCCGTCGTCTCGGTCCTCACCGGCTGCTTAGCCCTGACCGTCGTGGTGGGCCTGGTCGCCTCGTTCCGCTCGGCCGTCGAGGACCACCCGCGGTCCCAGTCGCTGACCACCTTGTTCCCCGGACCCACCCCGTGACCCCGGCTCCCGAGGACACCGAGACGGTGTCGCCGCTGGTGGTGCGGTCGCGGCGGGTCCGCCCCTACCTGCCGGAGGACGACGACCATGACCGACACCGCGACCCGCACCGCCCTTCAAGCGGTGCCGGAACTGGCCGGGATCTACGCGTTGACCCGCCGAGGCTGGCAGTGGACCTCGTTGTCCCGGGGCGCCGGGGCCCTGGTCGGCTGGTTCGCCTGGTCTGGGGGGCCGTTCGTGGACTGGTGCGTGATCCGGGGCTACGGGGAGGTCGAGGCCGTCCGGGTCCGTGACGGCGACGGGCTGGTCTGGCGGCGCTGCGGGTCGGTGGGTGTGGTCGCCGCTGAACTCCGGGATCTACCCCCACCGGGTGCCCCCGGTGCCCCGCACCTGGTGACGGGTCGGCGGTGGCGACCGCCCAGCCCGTTGCGGCCCCGGTAACCCACTGCGTCAGCTCTCGACCGACTTCAACCCCAGTCTCCCGTTCAGTGCGCGAGGACCTTCGTGCCCGTGCACCTTCAGGATGCCTGCCGGGCCGATACAGTGCACCAGCACAACGACTCACGTCCGCCGGGTCGACATGTGGGAGCGGCCTTGACCCTCCACCGGCGAGCTGTGAAGCTGTCGCAGTCGCGACAGGATTCGCTCCCAGTCGAACATCATCAACCCGTCCTCGTCGCGTACCGTCACCGAATCCGAGTCGACCATGACGACCCCGGCGCCGGCCAGCCGAGCCACGCTGCCACCGTAAGCAGGATGCCCGCGCAACGAGGCCTTCACGCACGGCACAGCGAGAACGGGTACCTCAACGCCCAGCATCTCGTTGAGCACCCCGAGAGCGAATGAGTCGCTGATACCGGCCGCCCACTTGTTGATCGAGTTGAACGTCAGCGGCGCCGCCACCACGACCTCCGCGCGCGGTAGGGACTCCTGCCGCAGCGGCGGGCTCATCGCCGACCGGGTGATACAGCCGGTCGCGGCGGCCACCGCGTCGAGATCGACCCAGGATGCCGCGTTCGGCGTCGCGATGACACAGACCGACCATCCCTCGGCGGTCAGGGCCGTGACGAACTCCTCGACGCGCAGCACGGGCGGGGCGGCGGAGACGACCAGGTACGCCCACCGCGCGCCGGCGGTCGCGGTCACGCGGCCACTCCCGTTCGCAGGGCCAGCCCTCGCAGGCCTGGCACCGACCGTCGACGTTCCCGTGCCAGCAGGGTCCGGATAACGCGGCGGCTGTGGGTCTTGGTCCGGACGAGTTCGGGAGCCACACGCTCGGCGTCGAGGAGGTGGATCACCGCCAGGGGGTCCTCGCCTCGCTGGCTGTGGGCCCAGGCGCTGTCGAGATGGAACTGGGCCTGGCGGCCACGCAGACCGACCGCCATACCGGAGATGTCGATCCGCTCCGCCACCGTCAACGCCCCGTCGGGGTCGTCGAGGGCCACCGCCGCCGACACCCGGTGGATCACCACGTTGGTCGGCCCGAACGCCGTCCACCCGATGTTGCCGTCCACACCGAGCCGCAGCGCGAGATTCTCGGCGTGGTCAAGCCGCGCTGCCGTTTCCCGGCGGTCGCCGCGTCGGGCGGCGATGATCGCGGTGATCAACGTGAGGATTCCTCGCCAGGTCAGGCTGTGGGGGTCGGTGCCTCGTAGTTCCTCGGCGGCGCTGGTGGCACGCTCTTCGGCGTGGGTGCGGTCCTCAGGTTGCCCGGTGCGGAGGAGTGCGCAGACCACCTGGTAGGTGGCGGAGGCCTGGCCGAACGGGTCCTCGGCTTCCTCGGCCGTGTCCTGGGCCCGCTGGGCCGCCGTCCTCGCCGCGGGAGCGTCCTCGGCCTTGGTCGCGAGCTTGGCCTCGGCGACCGCGAGGCTCGTCCGCAGCGCAAGCGCGGCGCGGCGGGTGCCCGGGGGGCTGGTCGCGACGAGCTCGTCCACGGCCGCCGTCACGGCCGGTACGAGGCCTGCTGCTTCGGCGTAACGCGCCGCCTGGTACGAGCGGTGGACCTGCGATACGAGTTCCCCGACTTCACCGTGTGCTGGTACTCGAGGGGGCGGTGCGGTCTGGCCCAGGGAAGCTCGATGCTCCCAGGGAGCGGCGGTGCGGTCGAGGAGGACCGTCTCGTTCAGCCGAGGTGCGTCGACGACGTGTCGGCGGAGGCTGGTGGACGTTGCGTGGGAGACGTGGGTGGTGGCGGGGTTCAGGAGCGTGTCGAGCTCGGTGAGGGAGACCTTCAGGATGGTGGCGAGGTCGGGGCGGCGCCAGGGCTGGGGGGTGAGGGTGCCCCGTTCCCATCGACCGACAGTCGACAGTTCCACGCCGAGCTGGTCGGCGAAGGTTTGTTGCGTGAACCCGAGCGCTTCCCGCCGGGCGGCGAGTGCATCACGTCGTGTGCCCATGTGGTACCTCCGACCGTGTCGACCGCACTCTAGCGGCCCACCCTCCACGCCCGTCGCAGACTAACCAGTGTCAGGGCTGACAGGTGAATGTCGCGCCGGCGGATCTTGTCGCCACCTCGTATTTACTCGCGCCACCGGCCCCGTGAGCTGGCGATGCGAGAATGACGACATCGGGGGAATTTCCTCCCGTGGTAACGGGTCCGCCTTCTCGTCATCCTCAACCCGTGTGGGGCGCCGGTGCGTAAAGTGTGGTCGCGGTGTCGGTCATCGGGCCGCCACCGGCAGGGTCAGGGGCCGGTTTCGGATGGCGTCGGGGGAGTAGTGGGAACGAGCCTGGCTGTCTCGTCCCTTCGGTTCGATTCATCCGTAGCTATCCGGCTGACGTCCATTGAGGCTTCGTCGCCCGTAATCGTCAAGCCGTAATGCGCGCCTATCCGTGGCGTGGACACTCATCGGGTACCGTTGCCCCGAATTACTTGAACGAGATCTCAATGGTAGTCCGGTGAAATGCCCCCGAGTTCCACCTTCGACACCGTCTACCATCGACACCGGCGGTTCACCAGTTCTCGCAAGCGAGGGTCGCCACTATCATGACGATCTCAAGGATCGAACGGCCACGCCCCAGGGAGAGATCAATGCATGGCTCCAGCCAATCGCACACCATCTCGCCCCGAGCGCTGATTCCTGCTACTCGTCAGTTCAGGAGGAAACGGCGGTCGCGCCAGGCCATCCGCAGCAGGGTCAACGAGCTGGCCGAAATCCGTGGTTCAAGCCGGTCTATCGCGTCGTCGGTGAACGGCATGTCCGTCCGCCCCCCTTCGCCGACAACGTGGCCTTCATCATTGGCCGTCACCAACCCGGTGAACAAGCGATCGAAGACCTCGTCATCCACCACCGCGACGGTCCGTTGACTCGCCCCCAGGGTGAGCGGATCCATCACCAGGCCGTAGTGCCAGAGCCTGAACCGGCCCTCGGCGCGCGCCCGCTCGAAGGAACGGAACGGTTCCTGCCCGGCGTAGTCGATGGAGCCGGCTCCGGCCCCGTCGTGTTCGGGATTGCCGAGGAACTCCTCCGAGTACTCCCGCATGATGTTGCGCCACACCGAGAAGTCGTTACGCACGTCGACAGCGGCGACCGAGGACGGCTGGAACTCCCCGGAGGGCATGACGGTGCACAGCCCACCGCCGTCGGCCACGGCGCGGCCGTCACGCTGGTGCATCATGAACCGGTGCTCACCGCGCCGGTCCTTGCGGATCGTCAGCGTGCTGATACCAGGAGACATCAACAGCCGCAGGGGATCGAAAGGATCACCGAGTGCCGAGCGCAACGGCAACGCGCTCCACGCGGGCACTGACCCCCCTGCGGCCAACCAGGCTGCCTTGAACTCGTGAGCCAGGCACTCCTTGACATCGAACACCTCGAAGAACGTGGTGGTCGCGAACGTCAGTGCCAGCCCGTCCTGGCGGGACACGCCCACCAACCGGTAGGAGAGCCGGTTCTCCAGGAGCCGGGGCCGCACCAGGTCACGGACCGCCCTGCCGTAGCCCGCGTAGCGGTTACCGCGCGCGGTCAACGGCAGCACGTGGTCCAGCGGCCCGAGCCGGGTCACCGGGTACTCGGCGTCGGAGAAGCTCAGACGTACCGAGTCCAACTCCACGGGCTGATCCAGCAACCAGCCGGGGCCGGTCAGCACGTGTCCGCCCGGCGCCCGTTGGCTGGCCGGGTACAGCCACGCGGCCAGTTCCGCCAGCTCCCGACCGCGCACACCCTCCGCTCGACGGATGCGAAGCCACTCCGCCTGGCTCTGGCGTACGTGCTCGGCGACCTCGGGACCCGTGGTCACCGGGGGTTCGGCAGGAGCGGCGGGTAAGGGGGTGGCGGCCAGGAGGACGTCGAGCTCCTCGGTGGAGACTTCGAGCGCTTTGGCGATGGTGGGACGCATCCAGGGTTGGGGATCCTGCGTTCCCCGTTCCCACCTGCCGGCGGTGGAGAGTTCGACACCGATGCTGCGGGCGAACGACTCCTGGGTGAAACCCAACGCCGCCCGCCTCTTCGCCAGCCGCTCCCGTTTGGTCACCTGTGCACTCCCCGCCATCGCCTCGTCGTCACGCTGGGGAACAGGTTGCCCAGCACGTGGGACGTGCCGCATCGCCCGAACGGGCTGATCGAGCACAGCCTCGATCCCCGTCTGCCTGTACTGGCCAAGGTCCTGTCAGCCCCCGGTGGGCAGCCGGACCAGGACCGCGCGGGCGACGTCGGCGGCCCGGGCGCACGGATCCGACTCCTCGGCCCGGGTCACACCGTCCTCCAGG
>NZ_AGVX02000567.1 GCF_000239155.1 Actinoalloteichus spitiensis RMV-1378 | reverse complement strand
CCGAGATCGCCACCAACCCCGACCGACCACTCGGCCAACTCGACATCGCCAGCCCGAGCGAGTGGAAGGGTGCCCCTGTTCTCGAATGCAACTCTCAGGTAGGAGTGCGGGATGTGGAAGCAGAATCCCTCCTCGACCTGTTCCGGCACCACGTCCACACGGCCCCGACCAAGGTCGCGGTGTCCTACCGGGATTCCGAGGTCACCTACGGGGAACTCGACCTGCTCTCGACCCGGCTGGCGAAGCACCTCGTCGGGATCGGCGTCGGCCCGGAAACCCGGGTAGCCGTGGTCTTGCCCCGCTCGGTCGACCTCGTCATCGGCATCCTCGCCGCTCTGAAGGCCGGCGGTACCTACGTTCCAGTCGATCCCCAGTACCCCGCCGACCGCATCGCCTACACCCTCGCCGACAGCGCCGCGTCGGTCGTGCTCACCGTCTCCTCGGTAGCAGGAGCCCTGCCTCCGGGCCTGGCGGAGGGCATCGTCCTGCTCGACGAGGTCGAGTGGCGGAACTCGGAGGAGGACCGCGACCAACCCCTACCTGGGCGGGTCGACCCGGATCAGTCGGCCTACGTCATCTACACCTCGGGTTCCACCGGCCGGCCCAAGGGAGTCGTCGTACCCCACCGTGCCGTGACCAGCCTGTTCCGGGAAACCACGGAACGGTTCGGTTTCGACGCTGACGACGTGTGGACGATGTTCCACTCGGCGGCGTTCGACTTCTCGGTGTGGGAGATCTGGGGCGCCCTCGCGTTCGGTGGCAGGCTCGTCGTCGTGCCGTGGGAGGTCTCGCGCTCACCGGGGGACTTCCTGCGCCTCCTCGTCGATCACCGGGTGACGGTGTTGAACCAGACCCCGTCGGCCTTCGCGCAGCTGGCGCAGGCCGATGCGGATGAACCCCACCTCGGTCAGGACCTGGTACTGCGGTGGATCGTCTTCGGGGGCGAGGCCCTCGACGCGTCGCGCCTCGCACCGTGGTTCGCCAGACACCCGGACGGGCCGACCATCGTGAACATGTACGGCATCACCGAGACCACGGTGCACGTCACGGCTCACCCGGTCCTGCCGGAGGAGCTCCTGCCCGGCGTGATCGGACGCGCGATCCCCGGTTGGCGCGTCCACGTGCTGGACCGTGCGGGAGGACTGCGGCCGGTTCCACCAGGCGTGGTCGGAGAGATGTACGTCGCTGGTGCGGGGGTCGCTCGCGGTTACTCCGGACGCCCTGGCCTGACGGCCACCAGGTTCGTGGCCGACCCGTTCGGCGAGCCGGGTTCACGCATGTACCGCACGGGGGACCTCGCGAGGGTCGACGCCGAAGGCCGGCTGGTGTACGTGGGCCGAGCCGACGAGCAGGTCAAGCTGCGGGGTTTCCGCATCGAGCCTGGTGAGATCGCGACCGTACTCGGCCAGCACCCCGGCGTCGGACAGGCAGCGGTCACGGTGCGGGACGATCTCGCGGGCGAGGCTCGGCTCGTCGCCTACCTGGTCCCCGCCGCTCCTGACGAGCCACTGCACACCGACGAACTTCGAAGCCTGCTCCACCAGGTTCTCCCGGACCACATGGTGCCCTCCTCGTTCGTCGTCCTCCCCGAGCTCCCCCTGACGTCGAACGGCAAACTGGACGGGCGGGCGCTTCCCGCGCCGGACATGACGGCGACCGCG
The DNA here is from genome assembly GCF_000239155.1 of Actinoalloteichus spitiensis RMV-1378. Lineage (GTDB taxonomy): Bacteria > Actinomycetota > Actinomycetes > Mycobacteriales > Pseudonocardiaceae > Actinoalloteichus_B > Actinoalloteichus_B spitiensis. The sequence goes on along the minus strand of NZ_AGVX02000567.1, from coordinate 1,687 downwards.
TCCTACGCCCCTCCCACGACCGAGACGGAACAGGTCCTCTGCGTGATCTGGGCCGAGGTGTTGGGGAAACGGCGAGTCGGCATCGACGACAACTTCTTCGAACTCGGCGGCGACTCCATCAGCAGCATGAAGGTCTCCTCCCGTACCCGCGCGGTCCTCGGGATCGAACTGTCACCCCGCCTCCTCTTCGACTACCCGACCGTCGCCTCCCTCGCCGCTGCCCTGCCCGGCGAGGAGCTGTTCGGCGCCATGGCCGAGGTGCCGACAGCCACGGTGCGTTCCGACGGGCTTCCCCTGTCCTACCCGCAGGAGAGGTTGTGGTTCCTGCACGAGTTCAGCCCCGCGGGTGCCGAGTACAACCTGGGTGTCGGCCTGCGGCTGACAGGTGCTCTCGACGTGGAAGCCCTGACCTCGGCCGTGGAGGCCCTCGTCGAGCGGCACGAATCGCTGCGTACCACCTTCGACTCTGTTCACGGCAGCGGGATCCAGCGGATTCACCCGACGATGCCCATCTCGCTGCGCACGGTCGATCTGACTGGGGAAGAGGAGGGACGTCGCGCGCGTGAGCTGCGGCGGCTCCTGAGCGCGGAGATGGACAAGCCCTTCGACCTCAGGAAGGGGCCACTGGCGCGGGTGCTCCTGGTTCGGGAACGACCGGCGGTTCATTTCCTGGTGGTGACGATGCACCACATCGTCACGGACGGCTGGTCGATCAACCTGCTGCTGGGCGAACTCGCCGCGCTGTACGGGGCATCCGTGCGGGACGAGACACCGTGGCTCCCGGAGCTTCCGCTCCAGTACGTCGATTACGCCGTGTGGCAGCGGAAACAGCTGTCCGGTGACGCGCTCGATGGGAAACTCGCCTACTGGCGAAACCAGCTGTCCGGCCTGCCAACGCTCTCGCTGCCAACGGATCGTCCACGGCCGGCCGTGCGGACCACTGCGGGTGCCATGCACACCTTCGCCGTTCCGGCAGCCCTGGTGAGGGGGTTGAGAAGGGTGGGCCGTCCGCACGGCGCCAGTCTTTTCATGGCTCTCACCGCCCTCACGCAGCTCGTGTTGGCTCGGCACAGCGGGCAGGACGACATCGCCGTCGGTACGGTCACCTCGGGGAGAGAACGCGCCGAGTTCGAGGAGACCGTGGGGTTCTTCGTGAATACCGTCGTCCTCAGGACCAGGATCGACGAGACCCGGACGTTCGACCAGCTCCTCGCTGACGTGCGGGACACCGTGTTGACGGCGTTCGCCAACCAGGACGTCCCCTTCACCAGCCTCATCGACGAGCTGGTTCCGGACCGCGATACCAGTCGAACACCACTGGTCCAGGCCATGGTCGTGCTGCAGAACACGCCACCTGCCCGGCCGGCGTTCCCTGGTATCGAGGTCGAGGAGGTCCTGCTTCCCCGGAACGCCGCCCAGTTCGAAGTCAGCTTCCAGTTCGAGGAGCGGCTGGATGGTCAGCTCTGGGCGGCGATCGAGTACAACACGGACCTCTTCGACCCGGACACGGTCGCTGAGATCGCGAATCATCTGGTGGTGGCGGCGAGCGCTGTTGTCGAGGAGCCCGCGCGTGCTCTCGCGGTCACTCCGCTGATCGAGGACGCCCGGCTCGAGGAGCTGCGCGCGTCGTGGGCGCGCTACTCCCCGGCGCTCGTCGAGGGTGTGGAGCCGGTGTCGTTGGTGGAGT
>NZ_AGVX02000568.1 GCF_000239155.1 Actinoalloteichus spitiensis RMV-1378 | reverse complement strand
GGGCCCGCTTCGCCTTCCTCGGCGGGGGAAGGGCGCCCTCGGCCCGCAGTCGCGAGGCGTGCTCGGCGAGCGCGTCCACGAGCGCGGCGACCTGCGCCGTCTCCGGCTGGACGTCGACCCGCAGCCCGAACTCGGTCGCGGTCTCGGCGGTGGCCGGCCCGATGCAGGACACGATCGTCCTGGTGTGCGGCTTGCCGGCGATGCCGACCAGGTTCCGGACCGTGGACGAGGAGGTGAAGCAGACGGCGTCGAAGCCGCCCGTCTTGATCATCTCCCGGGTGTCGGCGGGCGGCGGGGCGGCCCGCACGGTCCGGTACGCGGTGACGTCGTCGATCTCCCATCCCCGCTCCCGCAGACCGGCCGCCAGGGTCTCGGTGGCGATGTCGGCCCGGGGCAGCAGGACCCGGTCCACCGGGTCGAGGATGTCGTCGTAGGGCGGGAAGTCGGCGAGCAGCCCCTCGCTGGACTGCTCCCCCGAAGGCAGGAGTTCCGGCACGATGCCGAAGCCGCGCACGCGTTCCGCGGTGGCCTCACCGACGCAGGCGATCTTCACGCCGGAGAAGGCCCTGGCGTCCAGACCGAACTCGCGGAACTTCTCCCACACCGCGCGGACCGCGTTGGTCGAGGTGAACACCACCCACTGGTAGCGGCCGTCGACCAGTCCCTTGACCGCGCGTTCCATCTGCGCGGGGCTGCGCGGGGGCTCCACGGAGATCGTCGGCACCTCCACCGGGATGGCGCCGTGTGCCCGCAGCCGGTCGCTCATCGCCCCGGCCTGGTCCTTGGTCCTGGGGACCAGCACCTTCCAGCCGTACAGCGCCCTCGACTCCCACCAGGACAGTTCCTGCCGGTTGGCGACCGCGTCCCCGATGGTGACGACGAGCGGGCCGGGCAGTTCGCCCGCGTCCGCCGCCAGGGAGGCCAGGGTGGTGTCGAGCGTGCGCTGGGTGAACGCGGTGCCCTCCGCCGTCACCGCGACGGGCGTCTGGGCGGACAGCCCGTGCTCCACGAGGGAGGACGCCGCCTCGGCGAGGTGGCTGCCGGCGGCGTGCAGCACCAGGGCGCCCGGCGCGGCGGCCAGGGCCGCCCAGTCCACCTCGCCACGGACGTCGGCCTCGGTGTGCACGGCGCCGAGGGCGACCCCGGCGTAGGCGGGCACCGCGCTGCCGGCGGCGACGCCGGGCACGACGTCGAAGGGCACGTCCGTGCCGGCGACCGCCCGGGCCTCGGCGACCACGGCGTCCGAGGTCAGTGGGTCGCCACCGACCAGCCGGACCACGGACCGGCCGGACCGGGCCTCGTTCGCCAGGTCGGCCGCCACCTCACCCGGGTTCCCGACCGCGGGGCGGACCTCCGCCCCGTCGGCGACCAGCGAGGTCGCCTCCGAGGGGACGTCGGGGTCGGTGACCACCAGCGAGGCCGCGGCCAACAGTTTCTTCGCCCGGACGGTGAGGAGTCCCGCGTCTCCGGGGCCGGTACCCACGAAGGCGATACGTCCGGGGGTCTTGCGTGCTCGGGTCATCAGGGCACTCCCCACTCATTGCCGCTCGGGGCCGCTGAGCACCGCTGCCCCGAGGTCGAGCAGCTCGGCGGCGACGTCGCGCCCGAGCTGCTCTGCTGCTGTCGTCTCTGCGATGGCGGAAGCACGGGACACCGCGTCCCGCGCGGTTCCCGCGACACCCCGGAGGAACAGGCGGGTCACCGCTCGTCCCTCGTCGTCGAGGTCCTCCACCATTTCGGCCAGCGCGCCGACGGGAGCGCTGCACCCGGCGTCGAGCGCGGCCAACAAGGCGCGCTCGGCCGTCACCGCGTCGCGGCTGGCCGGGTCGTCCACAACGGACTGCGTCAGGTGCCCGACGTCCGCGTCGTCGACGCGGCACTCCACCGCCAGTGCTCCCTGCGCGGGCGCGGGGAGCATCTGGAGGGGATCGAGCGTTTCGGTGATCACGTCCAGCCTGCCGAGTCGGGCGAGGCCGGCACGCGCCACCACCACAGCGTCAAGGTCGCCCTCGGCGACCCTGCGCAGCCGGGTCTCCACGTTGCCCCGCAACGCGCGCACCTCGAGTCCGAGTCCGAGTGCTCGGAGCTGGGTGGCGCGTCGGGGCGAGCCGGTGCCGACGGTCGCGCCCGGCGGCAGCTCGGCCAAGAGCAGGTCGTCCCTGGCCACGAGGGCGTCCCTCGGGTCCTCCCTGGTGGGGACCGCGGCCAGGCGCAGCCGGGGATCGGGTGCGGTCGGCAGGTCCTTGTAGGAGTGGACGGCGAGGTCCACCTCCCCCTCGGCCAGCGCGTCCCGCAGGGCCGAGGTGAAGACGCCGACGCCGATCTCGGCGACGGGCGCGGCGGAGCGGTCCCCCTCGGTGCTGACCGTGACCAGCTCCACGTCGACGCCCTCGGCCCGGAGCCGCTCGGCGACCCAGTTGGCCTGCGTCAACGCCAGCGCGCTGCCCCGGGTCCCGAGCCGGAGAGTGCGGGTCACCTGGCCTCACCCTCCTGGTCGCGTTCCGGGGGAGCGTCCTGCCGGCTGGGACCGCCGTGGGCGGGCAGGGCGCTGCCCGCGCCGCCGCGCGCCGACGTGACGGCGCCGGGCATCCTCGGGTCGAGCGCGAAGAGCTCGCGGAGGGCGTCGGCGTAGTCACCCCCGCCGGGGCCGGCGGCCAGTTCCTTCACCCGGACCGTCGGGGTGTGCAGGAGCTTGTCGACCACGCGGCGGACCGTCCTGGCGAGTTCCTCCCGCACGGTCACGTCGAGGTCGGGCAACCGGGAGTCCAGCCGGAGCAGTTCCGCGTCGACCACGTCGGCGGCCCGCTTGCGCAGGGCCGTCACGGTCGGGGTGACCTGGGCCGAGCGCTGGGCCGCGAGGTAGTTGGCGACCTCCTCGGCCAGGACCTCAGAGGCACGCGCGAAGGCGCTGCCCTCCTGGTCGTCCCGGAGCCTCGCACGCAGCGACTCCAGGTCGACGACCCGCACCTGGGGGAGGTCGGCGACGCCGGGCGCGACGTCCTTGGGCAGGCCGAGGTCGCAGAGCACCAGCGGGTGGTGCGCCCGGCCCGCCTCGGCGCGCAGCTGGCTGGCGCGCACGACGGCTCCGACCTCCACGACGGCGTCGACCGCGCCGGTGCAGGCGACGACGACGTCGGCCCCGGCCAGTTCCTCGGCCAGGGAGTCCAGACCCACGGCGCGGGCCGGCGTGCCGTTCCGGATGCTCAGCTCGGCGAGCCGGCGGGCGTTGTCCATGCCGCGGTTGGCCACGACGATCTCGACGGCCCCCGCGCGGCGCAGGTGGGCGGCGGCGAGCCCTCCCATCGAACCCGCCCCGACGAGCAGCGCACGCCGACCGGCCAGGCCGCCGAGCAGCTCGCTGGCGTCGGAGAGCGCCTCGGAGACCACCGACGCGCCCTCGGACCCGATACCGGTCTCCGCGTGGACGCGCTTGCCGACCCGTAGCGCCTGCTGGCTCAGGTCGTGGAGGACGCTGCCCACGGTGCCCAGCCGCTCGGCCATGGCGTAGGCGGAGCGGAGCTGGCCAAGGATCTGGGACTCGCCGACGACCATGGAGTCCATGCCAGCCGCGACGGTGAAGAGGTGTTCGACGGCGGCGCGGGCGTAGTGCACGTAGAGGCCACCGCCCAGGTCGGGCACCTCGACGCCCGCGTGCCGGGCGAGCACGCCCGCCACGTCGTCGAAACCGCTGTGGAACGAGTCGGCGACGGCGTAGACCTCGACGCGGTTGCAGGTGGACAGCAGCACGACCTCGGACAGTGAGTCGCACTCCAGCAGCTCGAGCAGCAGTTTCTCCGACCGGTCGCCGGAGACCGCCACCCGCTCGAGGAGCTGGATGGGCGCGGTGCGGTGCGAGAGGCCGACGGCGAGGACGGTCACTTCGAGACCACCACCCCGTTGACTCCGCCACGGTCCGGGTTGGCGTCGTCACCGACGCGTGCCGCCTCCGGGCCGGACTGTCCATCGTCCCGCCGGGCGACGTGGAAGGACAGGATCTGCATCTCCACCGCCAAGTCGACCTTGCGCACCTCGACGTTGTCCGGGACCTGGAGAACGACGGGTGCGAAGTTCAGGATGCACCGCACACCGCCCTGGACCAAACCGTCGCAGACGGCTTGGGCGCCCTGGGCGGGGGTGGCGATGACGCCGATGGTGATCTCCAGCTCACGGCAGACGCGGACGATCTCGTCGGTGTGGTGCACGGGAACGCCGCCGACCGGGATTCCTTCGAGGTCAGGATCGACGTCGAAGAGCGCGGCGACCGGGAAGCCGCGGTTGGGGAACCCTCCGTAGTTGGCCAGGGCGTGACCAAGGTTACCGATACCGACGACCGCCACCTTGTGCTTGCGGGTGAGCCCCAGGGTGCGCTCGATCTGCCCGACGAGCACGCTGACGTCGTAACCGACGCCACGCGTTCCGTACGAGCCGATGTAGGAGAGGTCCTTGCGGAGCTTCGCCGAGTTGACCCCGGCGGCCACCGACAGCTCCTCGCTGGAGATGGTCACGACACCGTCGTCGGAGAAGTCCGAGAGCACGCGCAGGTAGACGGCGAGCCTGGCGACGGCGGCCTCCGGGATGGCACGCGCTCGGGCGCGGACGACGGCGACATCGGCGTCCGGCGCCGCCGCTCCCGCTGACCGGGCGTCCGGGGACGGGCCGGGGTCTCCCTCGGCACCGCCCTCGCCGGCACGGTCGGACGCGGCGGCTGCGGTACCGGTCACGACACTCTCGCCCGCATCCCGCTGTGTTGCCACGCTGACTCTCCTCGCCGTGATGACCCTCGCCATGACCTGCGTCGACGAACCGCCGGTCGACCGCGGATGGTCCGCACGCGGCCCCGGCGGGGTGACGGCTACACGGTAGCGCTTGTGAAGAGGTGCACAAAGTTGCATACGTGAATCGCCCCGTAAGGCGAGGTCAGCTCCCCTGCGAGGCAACTCCCTGAAAGGGTGAAAAACGAGGGCGGTCACCACGGGTTCCGTGGTGACCGCCCTCGGACGGGGGGAGACGACGCCCCGGACGCTCCGGTGGGAACGTCCAGCCGGGCCGGGCTCCCCGGCGAGGAGGCTCAGCCCGTGGGAACCGGCATCTCACCGTCCTCCTCGACGGGCTCGCCCCCGCCCGGCTCCTCGGTGTCAGGAGTCTCGGTGTCGGGAGACTCGGCCGGCTCGCTGGTCTCGCCGCTGGGAGCGGACCCCTCCGTCGGCTCGAGCACCTGGTCGACGACGAACACCGTCGCGTTGGCGGTGGGGAAGTTGCCGCACAACACCTGCGCGCCGCCCACCGTCATGTCCTCGCCACTGCCCTCGACGCTGACGTGCCCGCCCTGCAACGTCGCCACCGACCCGGCCTCGCTCAGCTCCTCGGCGTCGAACCTCTCCCCGACCACGTGGTAGGCGAGGCGAGGTTCGAGCTCGGTCGGGTTGGCCAGGAGCTGGTTGAGCTCGTCGTCACCGAGCTGTTCGAACGCGGAGTCCGCCGGGGCGAACACCGTGAGCGCCTGGGAGTTGTTGAGGGTGTCGGCGAGGTTGGGCACCGCGTTGATGGCGGCGGTCAACTGGGTGAGCAGCGGGTTGCTCTCCACCGCCGTCGCCACCGGCTGCTCGGACATCGCGTTCAGCGACCCCGGCTCGTCGTCCTGCGGCAGGTCCGGGCACCCCGGGCCGAAGGCGTCGTCGACGGTGGTCACGCCGCTGTTGGGGTCGCGGGTGGGGGACGGGGACTGCTCCGGGGAAGTCTCCTGCTCGGCGGTGGTGGTGGTAGCGGTGTCGTCGGCGGGCTGCTCGTTGTTCGCGCAGGCGGGCGCCACCAGGGCAACCGCCGCGAGAGTCCCGACCACAGCGTGGCGTTGCGCCTTCCGCACGCGGATCACTCCTTCTCGATCGTCGACCAGGCCCGACCAGCGGCCGCCGTGTCGAACCGGCCGACCGGTGCGCTGGTCGCAGGTGAGGTTTTTCGCGTCAAACCTGGTTCATCACGATAGGTAGTGATCCGCGCACCGACCGGCATTTCAGCCGGGCGCCGGCGCGTCGCGGGCGGGGAGCCCCGAGGCGGGCCGGCGGGGGTGCGGCACGGGGCACCGGCCGCCCCACC
>NZ_AGVX02000569.1 GCF_000239155.1 Actinoalloteichus spitiensis RMV-1378 | reverse complement strand
GGGCGGGCCGCCGCTGGCCAGTCCGAGCGGGCGGGGGCGGGCCGTCGTCCGCGCCGCCCTCGGCCGGGAGGGGTTCACTTCCCGCGAGGAGGCGCGAGGGCCGATCGGGTGATGCCGTCGTCCCCTTCCGGGCGCGAGGACGAAGTTCGCCGGAATGTCAGGTCCCTGAGCACTCCCGGTCACCCGTTTGTGGTCGATAGCCTCTGAACGTGGGAGAGAGTCACGTCAACGGCGTCCCCGTGTTCTGGCAGGAGGGCTCGGGCGAGGTGTCCGGTTTCCTGCTCTTCCGTGTCGGCCTCCGCGACGAGGGACTGCGGCACGCGGGCCTGACCTCGGTGGTGGTGTCGATGGTGCGACGCGTCACCGGCTTCTTCGTCCCGACCAGTTGGTCGGGCTCCACCCTGGACACCGTCGTCTTCGCGGCCACCGGTGCCCGCGCCGAGGTGTGCGCCCAGCTCGACGAGGTGTGCGAGCTGCTGGCCGATCCACCCGAGGACCTCATCGAGAACGTGCTCTCGGACCGGGGCGCCGCCGGCTGGCTGGACGTGTCCCGCCCGACCGCCGCCCTGCTGCGCCACGACTACGGCTCCACGGGCGTCGGAGCCGCCTACTGGGCCGACGACATCCCCCTGGACAGGTTCACCCCGCGCGAGGTGCGGGAGCACCTGGCCCGCTACTTCGTGACCGGGAACGCGGTCTGCGCGATCACCACCCCGGTCCTGGACGGGGCGATGCGGCTTCCGCTCCCCCAGGGCGCGGCGCCGCACCGCCCTCCGGTCACGCTGGGACAGCGGTCCTCGGCCGAGTGGTTTTCCGGCGGCCCACCCCCCTTCTCCGGGGTGGGCGTCATGCTGCCCGGCAGGCTCGACGCGGTGTGGGCGGTCACCCAGGACGTGCTGGACCTGCGTCTGCACCCCGTGCAGGAAAGCCTGGTCGCCCGGTGGGACGGGCAGGACCGCCTCCTCGGCCAGACGATGTTCTCCGAGGACGGCGTGCACGTCGCGATCGACCTGTTCTGCGACCACGACGCGGCCGCGCGGGCGGCCGGGGCGGTCTGGGCGGTGCTGACGGAACTCGCGGCGGCGGGACCCGACCAGGACGAGCTGACGACGCTGCTCGAACGACGGCGGCGGTCCGAAGCCGGGCACCGGGACACCGAACGCGTCGCCTCCCGGGTGTTCCGCCGCGCCCACCTGGCGTTGTTCGGGGTGAACGGCTCCGACTACCGGGACGAGCGCAGCCGGGCCCGGGTCGAACCGGACCAGGTGGCGTCGGTGCTGCGGACCGCGATGCGGTCGGCGCTGGTGGTGGTGCCCGACGGTGTGGAGCTGGCGTTGCCGGGTGTGGAACCCGCGACTCCCACCTCGCGCGCCCCGGTGGGAGGCACGCGTTTCGAGGCGGCCGCTGCCTGTCCGCCCCAGCAGGACCGGGAGCTACTGGTGGAGGGGCCGGACCGGCTCAGCCACCGGGACGCGCGGGGCCGGTGGCAGAGCGTCGCCTGGTCGGAGGTGGTGGGCTGGTCGGTGTGGCGGGGCGTGGCCGTGGTCTACGGACGGAACGGGGAGAAGATCGTGGCGGACCCGCGCCGCTTCCCCGGTTGCGAACCGGTGGTGTCCCGGCTGCCGGACCTGGTGCCCGCCGAGCTGGGGTGGCCGGGGTCGATGGAGGAGGTGGACATCGTGGCGGCCGGTCGGGCGCGGCAGGCGATGGAGGACCTGCACTGCGCACCGGAGGGGGGCCTGGACCACTTCGTCTACCAGGAGATGTCGGTGCGCGAACTGGAACGCCGGCTGCCCTCGGCCAGCGGTGAGGTGCGGCGGCAGGTGGCGCGGAACCTGCGGAGCCTGGGCGTGGACGGCCTGCTGCACCGGTCGTGACGCCGGCGGCCCTCCCGCTCTGGCCTCGCGTCGGAGCGTCGGCTCGCCGCGCGGGTGGTGGCGTCCCCTCGTGGACCTTGCCCGCCGGACCTCGTCCGGGCAGGGCGCACGCCACGTCGGTGGCGGGGAGCGGCGGGCCTGCTACCTGGTGCCGGGCGCGGCCGGGCTGCTGTC
>NZ_AGVX02000570.1 GCF_000239155.1 Actinoalloteichus spitiensis RMV-1378 | reverse complement strand
CCGCTTCGGCCGGGCCGTCCAGCCGCAGGGTCGGGAACCGCCTGACGAGTTCGCTGAGGGCGATCTGCAGTTCCACCTTCGCCAACTGCGCCCCGAGGCAGTGGTGGGGACCGTGCCCGAAGGCGACGTGCGGGTTGTGCCGCCGGGTCAGGTCCAGGGTCTCCGGATCCTCGAACACCCGCTCATCCCTGTTCGCCGCCGACGTCGAGGTGAACACGGCCTCACCGGCCCGGACCAGCCCACCCGCGATCTCGACGTCCACCTTCGCCACCCTGGGCAGCGTGACGCCGTTGACCAGTGGCACGAACCGCAACAGTTCCTCCACCGCCCGAGGGATGAGGTCGGGCTGGTCGACCAGCAGTTCCCACCGCGACCGCTCCGACAGCAACAGGAAGCAGGAGTCGCCGATCTGGTTCGCCGTCGTCTCGTGCCCGGCGATCAGCAGGACGAGCGCGAACATGACGAGCTCGTCCTCGGAGAGCCGGTCCGCCTCCCCCGGCACCGTCGTGTCCCTGGCCGCCACCAGATCAGCCAGCAGATCGTCGTGGCGGTGGAGGCGGTGCCGCTCCACCAGGTGGGCGAAGTACTCCTTCATCTCCGCCAGGGACGCCGCCGCCTGCTCGGCGGTGTAGGCGGTGGTCGAGAGAACGGCGTCCGACCACGGTAGGAAGTTCGCCCGGTCCTCGTAGGGAACCCCGAGGATCTCGCAGATCACCTGCACCGGGAACGGGAGGCCCAGCGCCGTGACGAGGTCGGCGGGCGGCCCCGCGCGCTCCACGGCGTCCAGCAGGTCGGAGGCGATGCTGGCGGCCCGGGGGCGGAACGACTCCAGGCGGGCGGGGCTGAACGCCGGTGCCGCCAACCGGCGGAGCCGGCTGTGGTCCGGGGGGTCCAGACCGGCGATCGTGTCATCGGGTCTGCCCACGGCGGTCATCCGGGGAACCGAGTCGCCGGCGGCGGCCGCCGCGCTGAACCGGGGGTCGGACAGGACTGTGCGCACGTCCTCGTAGCGGGTGACCAACCAGCCCTCACCCCCGAAGGGCATGCGGATCCGGGCCAGTGGTCGTTCCCGGCGGAGCAGCCCGAAGAGCGGGTCGATCTCGATCCCGTCGATCTCGGACAGCCCGAAGACCGTGTCCGTGGTGGTGTCCGTCATCTCTCGTCCGTTCGTCGAACAACAGGATTGGTCCGCGGTGTCATCGCGGGTGAGCCGCCGTCTCGCCGACCGGTCCCGGGGCTCCTCCTCCCCGGTCCGGGGACGGCGAGGTCGAAGGTCCTCGTGAACGGGGGTGGGCCGGAGCCGTCCGCCCCGCTCACCGCTGGTGGGAGGGTGGCCGTCGCATCCGCTCGCCTGCTCCGCGACACGCCCGACCGAGGCCGGTGGGCGGCTCGTCCGAGGCGACGGAGCGCGGACCGCCCCCGCGCTCCGCGCCCCCGCTGACGTGCGCGGCGATCCCGGGTGGGACCGGGAGGAGCGGTGATCACCGGACCACCGGACGGGACCGGGCCGACCAGGGCCGGCGCGGCCGCGGCTTGCGGGTCGGGTGGGC
>NZ_AGVX02000571.1 GCF_000239155.1 Actinoalloteichus spitiensis RMV-1378 | reverse complement strand
GCCGGGCGGGCCGAGCCGCTGCGGCTGGAGGTCACCGGCGATGAGTGGGCCCGGTACACGGGCACGGTGACGGCGGAGGCCGACAGCACCACGGGACGGTTGACCGTGGCCGGTGGCGGTTCGGGCACCCTGCGGCTGGACATGGTGTCCCTCTTCCCGCAGGACACCTTCATGAACCGGCCCAACGGCCTGCGCCGCGACCTCGCGGAGAAGATCACCGACCTGGAACCCGGTTTCCTGCGGTTCCCCGGCGGGTGCCTGGTGAACACCGGCAGCCACTACGGGTACGAGGGGCCCGACTACCCCAGGGCCCGCTCCTACCAGTGGAAGGACACCGTGGGCCCGGTGGAGGAACGCGCCACCAACAAGAACTTCTGGGGCTACAACCAGTCCTACGGGCTCGGCTACTTCGAGTACTTCCAGTTCGCCGAGGACATCGGGGCTACCCCGCTGCCGGTGGTGCCGGCGCTGGTCACCGGTTGCGGGCAGAACCAGGCGACCGACGACCCCGAACTGCTGGCCCGGCACATCCAGGACACCCTCGACCTCATCGAGTTCGCCAACGGGTCCGCCGACTCCGAGTGGGGGTCGCTGCGCGCGGAGATGGGGCACCCGGAGCCGTTCGGGATGACCCACCTCGCGGTGGGCAACGAGGAGAACCTGCCGGAGGAGTTCTTCGAGCGTTTCGTCCAGTTCCGGGACGCGATCGAGGCGGAGTACCCGGAGATCGTGGTGGTCGGCAACTCCGGGCCCAGTTCGGCCGGTGCGACCTTCGACCGGTTGTGGGAGCTCAACCGCGAGGCCGGCGTCGAGATGGTCGACGAGCACTACTACAACAGCCCGCAGTGGTTCCTCGAGAACAACGACCGCTACGATTCCTACGACCGGCAGGGCCCGGAGGTGTTCCTCGGCGAGTACGCCTCGCAGGACAACCGGTTCCGCAACTCGCTGGCCGAGGCGGCGTTCATGACCGGGTTGGAACGCAACGCCGACATCGTGCGGATGGCCTCCTACGCGCCGCTGCTGGCCAACGTGGACTACGTGCAGTGGAGCCCGGACCTGATCTGGTTCGACAACCACCGGTCCTGGGGGTCGACCAGTTACGAGACGCAGAAGCTGTTCATGACCAACGTGGGTGATCGGGTGGTGCCCAGCGAGGCCAGCGGCACGCCGGTGCTCACCGAGCCGATCACCGGGGCGGTGGGGCTGTCGACCTGGGCCACCAGCGCCGCCTACGACGACGTCCGGGTGACCTCCGCCGACGGGGAGGTGCTGTTCGCCGACGACTTCTCGGCCGGGGACGGCCACTGGAGCCACCCGGACGGCCGGGGCGAGTGGGTCGTCGAGGACGGCGCCTACGTGCAGCGCGACACCTCGGCGGAGGACACCCTGGTGGTGGCCGGTGACCCGGAGTGGCGCGACTACGACCTGGAGGTGACCGCCACCAAGCTCGGCGGTCAGGAGGGGTTCCTCATCGCGTTCGGCGTGCGGGACACCGGCAACCACTACTGGTGGAACCTGGGCGGGTGGAACAACACCACCTCGGCGGTGGAGCGGTCCGTGGACGGCGGCAAGTCGACGATGGTGGAGCGGCCGACGCGGATCGAGACCGGGCGGGAGTACGAGGCCCGGGTGGAGGTGCGGGGCCGGGAGGTGTCCCTGTACCTCGACGGCCAGCTCTGGGGGTCCTTCACCGACGACCAGGTCGCCGAACCGTTCCGCCAGGTCGTCACCTACGACGAGCAGGCCGGTGAGCTGATCGTGAAGGTGGTCAACGCGCAGGCCTCGGCGGCCAGGACCGAGGTGGACCTGGGCGGCGTGCCGATGGGCCGAACGGCCAGGGTCACGACCTTGCAGGGTGATCCGGACGCGGTGAACACGGCCGACGAACAGCCGATCCGGCCGGTGGAGTCGGTGTTGCGCGGGGTGGGTCCGGAGTTCACCCACACCTTCCCGCCGCACTCGATCACCTTCCTGCGGATTCCGGCGAGGCTCTGAGACGGGAGCGGCGCGGGCCCGGTCCGGCGGACGCCCGGGAGGGTGGTCGGCGGGCCGGGCTCCCGGGGGCCGGGTGGCGTTCGTGGTCCGGCGCGGCGGCGCCCCGGCGTCACGGGTGGGCCGGCGCCCGGGGGCCTTGCCCCGGGGGGACCCCGGGTCAGGGCAGGGTTCGGGTGAGCCAGATCAGCTCGCCGCGCCCGTCGTCGGGGTCGACGTGGTCGCGGTGGAAACCGAGTTTGGCCAGGACGCGCAGGGAGGGCCCGTTCCAGGAGCGCACCGTCGACCACAGCCGGCGGCGTCCGGTGGAGGTGGCCTCGGCGAGCACCGCCCGGCCCGCCTCGGTGGCGTAGCCGCGCCCGTGGACCCGGCGGAACAGTTCGTAGGCGATCTCGGGTTCCTCGCGGGTGGCGCGTCCGACGATCAGACCGCAGTAGCCGAGCAGGTCGTCCTGGCCGTGGCGGCGCAGCGTGAGCAGCGCGAGCCCGGTCCGGCGGGTGGTGTCGAGGAGGCGCCGGATGCGGTCGCGGCACTCCTCGACCCCGGGGGTGCCCGCTCCACGTTCGGCGATGAGCGCGCGGTACTCCTCGGCGTCGCCCTCCGCCCAGGGGCGCAGGGAGAGGCGTTCGGTCTTCAGGTACGTGGCCATTGGCGCGTAGTCGTCCACGACGGCACGCTACCGGTCTCCCGGAACGGGTTCCCCCACCTCGGGTGGACGGGCCGGCGGGCCGGGGTGCGGTGGTGGGACGGGTGGACGTCGGGCGCGGACGGGTCGGGGCGGGTGTGGGACATCCCGCCGGGTGGGGTGGGCCGACGGGCGGCGCGCCCGGCGGCCCACGGACGGTCAGCGCGTCGGAACCTCCTCGGCCGGGGTGACCTCGGTGCGCCGGCCCGCGACGAGGTCGAGCACCACCTGGCCGGCGGGCCAGCGGACCAGGACGCGGCGGTCGGCGTCGGAGGTCACGGCGGCCCGGACCAGCCGGCCGTCCCGCCAGGACGCCTCGACGGTGACCGCTCCCCTGGCTCGGAGGCCGGCGAACTCGCCGCTGCTCCAGGCAGTGGGCAGCGCGGGTAACAGGTCCACCACGGTCAGGTCCTCGGAGGACAGGTGGGACTGGAGGAGGAGCTCGGCGACGGCGGCGGTCACACCGAAGTTCCCGTCGATCTGGAACGGGGGGTGCGCGCAGAACAGGTTCGGGTAGACCCCGCCGGGCACCGAGGTCGTTGGCGTGTCGGGGGCGTCCTCCCGCAGCGGGGTGAGGTAGCGGCGCAGCAGGTCCGCCGCTCCGGCGGCGTCCCGCAGGCGGGCGCGCAGGGCGACCCGCCAGGCCAGTGCCCAGCCCGTCGAGTCGGGGCCCCGCGCGTCCAGCGTCCGCAGGGCGGCGGCGGCCAGGGTCGGGGTGCGTTCCGGGTCGATCCGGGTTCCCGGGAACACCCCGACCAGGTGGCTGGTGTGGCGGTGTCCGGGTTCGGCGTCGGTCACGTCGGCCGACCACTCGGCGAGGCGACCGTCGGGTCCGACGCGTTCGCCGGGGAGCCGCCGGAGGGCGGCGCGGGCGCGGCGGACCCAGTCCTGGTCCTCGGCGGTGGCCTGGTCGCCGAGGGCGGTGGTCATGCGCAGGCCGGCGGTGAGGATGTTGTGGATGATGGCCAGGTCGGAGGTGGTGGAGGTGGCGACGGCGGCGGACTCCCCGTCCCCGGCCAGGTAGCGGTTCTCCGGGGAGGTGGCCGGTGCGGTGCCGAGGGTGCCGTCGGGGTTCTCGACCAGCCACGCCAGGACGAACTCGGTGGCGGAGCGGACGAGGGGCCAGCCGGTGGTGGTGAGGAACCCGAGGTCCCTGGTGAAGTCGTAGTGGTCCCAGACCTGCAGGCACAACCAGGCCGCGCCGAGCGGCCAGAACGACCAGGCCGGGTCGTCGGCTCCCTCGCCGACGGCGTCGGCGAAGGCCCAGGCGTCGGAGTTGTGGTGGGCGGCCCACCCGGGGAGCCCGTAGACGTGGCCGGCGACCTGGGTGCCGCGCCGCCGCAGGTGGTCCAACCAGTCGATCAGGGGTTGGTGGCACTCGGGGAGGTGGGTGACCTCGGCCGGCCAGTAGTTCATCTCCAGGTTGATGTTGGTGGTGTAGTTGGACCGCCAGGGCGGGGTGAGGCTGTCGTTCCAGATGCCCTGGAGGGTGCTGGGCAGTGATCCGGGGCGGGAGGACGCGATCAGCAGGTAGCGGCCGAAGTGGAAGGCCAGGGCGGCCAGGCCCGGGTCCGGTTCCCCCGCCGCGTGCCGGCGCAGCCGTTCGTCGGTGGGGAGGTCGGCGGGACGTCGGCGGGCGGGGGTGGGTTCGGGTGCGTCGGTGCGGGTGTCGGGGGTGTCCTCGGCTCCGCCGGAGGGCCCGAGGCGCAGTCGGACCCGGTCGAACAGTCGGCGGTGGTCGCGGGAGTGGGCGTCGCGCAGCGCCTCCGTACCCCCGTCCTCGCGCACGCGTCGGCGGAGCGCGTCGAGGCGCGCGTCCAGCTCGGTCCGGAGGGTGTCGAGGTCGGCGTGCGGGCTGGTCGACGGGTCGACGTAGTCGGTGGCGGTGGCGAGCAGCAGCACCAGGTCGGTGGCCTCGCGCACCAGCAGGCCGTCGCCGTCGGCGGTGACGGTGCCGTCGGTGAGCAGCCGGGCTCCGACGAGCGCGGTGACCGTCCCTCCCCGCTCGGGGTAGCGGCGGGGGTCTCCCGGGTCCTCACCCTGCTCGACCGGGCGGGACGGCATCGGCACCTGGGCTTCGACGCCCGCCGCGCCCGGTTGGTCGCCGCTGTGGAAGCGCACCGTGGCGGACGGGTGGGGGCTGTCGAGCACCACCCGGGTGGTGTGGGGTGCGCTGGCCCGCCGGTGCAGCACGAGGACCTGGTCGACGGCGCTCGCCCACACGGTCTGCTCGTGCCGCGCGCCGTCCCGGGTGAAGTGGTGGGTGGCCAGGGCGTTGGCGAGGTCGAGCCGTCGGGTGTAGGTGCCGGGGTCCGGGCCGGTCAGGGCACGTCCGCCGCTCGGGTCGACCTGGGTCAGTCGGAGGTCCACCAGGGGTTGGTAGGCCTGGGTGCCACCGAACTGGAGTTGGGCGAGGGTGCGTTCGGCGGCGCGGACCTGTCCGGCGGCGAGGTGGGCGCGTGCCTCGGCGAGCAGGGCCGGGCCGTCCCCGGCGGCGAGTTCCCGGCCGGTGCGCCGGTGGGGTGCGCCCGACCAGCAGGTGTCGTCGTTGATCTGGAGCCGCTCGGTTCCGGTTCCGCCGAAGACCATCGCGCCGAGCCGGCCGTTGCCGACCGGGAGCGCTTCTGTCCACCGGCGGGCGGGAGCGTGGTAGCGCAGATCGGCATCCGCCGCCCTGTCGTGGTCACCGGACACGAGCACCTCCTGGTGTGGCAGCACGAGATCACCCCCCAGGCTGCCCAGTGGCGGCCCGGAACACCAGTGCCACAGCGGACATCTCCGTCCTTTTTGCCCAGTTTTCGCGGGGGCATCGGGTCCTCGTCGTCCCGTGGGGGCCTTCGGTAGGGCGCGGTGCTCCGCTCCGGCCGTGCCCGGAGGACACCTGGCCCGCCGTCCGGCTACGGCGCGCGTGGCGCTGGAAGGAGCGGCTTCCCCGCCCCCACACGCCGCCGGCCGCTCCGGGTGCCCGGAACGGTTCGGGGGCGCACCGGGAGCCTGGCACCCTCGTCGAGCTGGACGTTCCGGGGCCGCGTCCTACCGCTGTCCGGGCCTTCGTTCCCGGCCGTCGCGGCGGCGGCCC
>NZ_AGVX02000572.1 GCF_000239155.1 Actinoalloteichus spitiensis RMV-1378 | reverse complement strand
CGCCGCCGTCCACGCCGTCGCCGGGACACCGGTCGCGTCGACCCGCGGCGGTGGGACGGGCGGGGACTGGGTCCCATCGGGTCCGGTCAACGCGTCACCGAACATCGGCGCCACCTCCTGAGCACCCTCCTCAGGGTAGGGATTCCCCCGGCGACGGGCGACCAACCGCGTCCCCGGGGTTTTCCCAGCTGGGCCCGCCCGGCGGTCGATCAGGACTTGCTGGACGCCGTGCGCTTCCTGCCCCGCTTCGGGGTGGTGCCCTTCGCCCTCCGCTCCGCCAGCAGTTCGGCGGCCCGTTCGTCGGTCAACGTCTCCACCGAGTCGGCCTTGCGCAGCGAGGCGTTGGTCTCACCATCGGTCACGTAGGGGCCGAACCTGCCGTCCTTGACGACCATCGGTTTGCCCGAGGCGGGGTCCGCGCCCAGCTCACGCAGCGGCGGCGCGGCGGCAGCCGTGCGCCTCCCCCGCTTCTTGGGCTCGGCGTAGATGCGCAGCGCCTCCTCGAGGGTGATCTCGAAGAGCTGGGCCTCGGAATCGAGGGACCGGGAGTCCGTCCCCCGCTTCAAGTAGGGGCCGTACCTGCCGTTCTGCGCGGTGATCTCGGTGTCGGTCTCCGGGTCCCGTCCGACGACTCGGGGCAGGGACAGCAGCTTCAACGCGTCGGCGAGCGTGATCGTGTCCAGCGACATCGACTTGAACAACGACCCGGTCCGGGGCTTGCCCTTCTCGTCCTCCCCGAGGACCTCGGTGACGTAGGGGCCGTACCGGCCCTCCTTGGCGATGATCTCGCGCCCGGTCTCCGGGTCGGTGCCCAGCGAACGCCCCTCCATCGGGGTGGCGAACAGCTTCTCCGCGATCTCCGGGTTCAGCTCGTCCGGCGGCAGGTCCTCGGGCAGGTTGGCGCGCTGGGCGCCCTCTCCCTCGGCGGCGTCGGACGCCGCCTCCCGCTCCAGGTAGGGGCCGTAACGACCGACCCGGACCGTGACCGTCCTCCCCTCGGCGTCGGTGAACATGGGGATGGAGTTGATCTCCCTGGCGTCGATGTGTTCGACGCCGGAGCCGACCAGCTTCTTCAGCCCGCCCGCACGGCCCACCGATCCGCTCGGGCCGATGTCGCCCCCGAAGTAGAAGTCGGACAACCACGCGGTGCGCTCCTGGCGGCCCGCCGCGATCCCGTCCAGCTCGTCCTCGAGGCCGGCGGTGAAGTCGTAGTCGACGAGGCGACCGAAGTGCCGTTCGAGCAGTCCGACGACGGCGAAGGCGACCCAGGACGGCACCAGGGCCGAGCCCCGGCGCCAGACGTACCCCCGGTCCTGGATGGTGCTGATGATGGAGGCGTAGGTGGAGGGCCGCCCGATCCCGAGCTCCTCCAGCGCCTTGACCAGGCTGGCCTCGGTGAACCGGGGGGGCGGGTTGGTCGAGTGCCCCTCCGGTTCCAGGGAGGAGGCGGTGACCCGCTGGTCCTCGGTGAGCACCGGCAGTCGGCGCTCGGCGTCGTCCGCCTCCCCGCCGGCTTCCGAGTCCACCGACTCCACGTAGGCCTTGAGGAAACCGGCGAAGGTGATGGTTCGTCCGGAGGCGGCGAACACGCACCGCTCGCCCCCGCGCGCCGTCCCGCTGATGCGCACGCTCAGCGTCGTCCCCCTGGCGTCGGCCATCTGCGAGGCGATGGTGCGCTGCCAGATCAGCTCGTAGAGCCGGAACTCGTCGGTCTCCAACTCCCCGGCGACCTCGCCCGGGGTGCGGAACACCTCCCCAGCAGGGCGGATCGCCTCGTGCGCCTCCTGCGCGTTCTTGACCTTCCGGGTGTACTGGCGGGGCTGGGGGGACAGGTACCGGTCCCCGTACAGCTCCGCGGCCTGGGAGCGCGCCGCCGACATGGCGGTGTCGGACAGCGTCGTCGAGTCGGTCCTCATGTAGGTGATGTAACCGTTCTCGTACAACCGCTGGGCGGTGCGCATGGTGCGTTCCGCGGAGAAGCGGAGCTTACGGCCGGCCTCCTGTTGCAGGGTGGACGTCATGAACGGCGCGTAGGGCCTGCGGGTGTAGGGCTTCTCCTCGACGCTGGACACCGCCAGTTCCGCCCCGTCGAGGCCCCGGGCGAGCTGCCGGGCCTCGTCCTCGCCCAGCACTCGCACGTCACCGGAACGCAGACGACCGTCCGACCCGAAGTCCCGGCCGGTGGCGAGCCGGTCGCCGTCGACGTTGACCAGCCTCGCCGGGAAGGTGCGGGGCTGTGCCTCCGGCCCCCCGTCGAGGACCGCGGCGATGTTCCAGTACTCGGCCGAGACGAAGGCCATCCGCTCCCGCTCGCGTTCCACCACGATGCGGGTCGCCACCGACTGGACACGGCCGGCCGACAGCTTGGGCATGACCTTCTTCCACAGCACGGGGCTGACCTCGTAGCCGTAGAGGCGGTCCAGGATGCGCCGGGTCTCCTGGGCGTCCACCAGGGAGTGGTCGAGGTCCCTCGGGTTCGCCGCCGCCGCCCTGATGGCGGGTTCGGTGATCTCGTGGAACACCATGCGCCGCACCGGCACCTTCGGTTTGAGCGTTTCCAGCAGGTGCCAGGCGATGGCCTCGCCCTCGCGGTCGCCGTCGGTCGCCAGGTACAGCTCGTCGACGTCCTTGAGTGCGTCCTTCAACTCGCTGACCGTCGACTTCTTGTCCGGCGTGACGACGTAGAGCGGTTCGAAGTCGTGCTCCACGTTCACCCCGAGGCGGGCCCAGGGTTCGCTCTTGTACTTGGCCGGCACGTCGGCCGCTCCCCGTGGGAGGTCCCTGATGTGGCCCCGGGAGGACTCGACGACGAATCCGCGCCCCAGGTAGGAGGAGATCTTGCGCGCCTTGGCGGGCGACTCGACGATCACCAGCCGACGACCGCCGGAGCCCCCCGAACGGCTCCCGCCGCCCTTCTTCGCCCGTGTCGACCCTGCCACGCTCTCCTGCTCTCACTCGGTTCCCGGACTCGCCAGTGTGCACCGACAGCGACACTCCGCGCTGCCCAGGGTGACTCAGGAGCCACCTGGGCGCGCCCTCACCCCACCTGTTCCAGGAGTGGAACGTCCAGCCTGGGCGGTTGTGTTCCGCGCCGCCGTCCCCACGGGCCGACCAGCCCGCGGCACGACTACTCAGCGTCATGCCGCTCCGGTAGCCGCACCGACTCCTCCCCGCATCGGGCGACGTTGACCGGGACCGGCCCACCTGGCGACGAACCGGAGGCGGGAAGCGCGGGACCGACGACGCGTCGGCGCACGGCAGCGGCGGTGCCACGGCGGAGGCGCGCTCCCCTGGAACGTCACCCCGGCCGCGGTGGGGGACGTGAGCGGTACGGGCGCATCACCAGGAGGGCACCCGCCCGTGACGTCCCCACCCCGAATCGATCCTAGAACACACGTTCTACTCCGAAGGGGCACAAGTCGATCACGAGCGGGTGCCGTGCCGGTGCGGGCGGAGTGGGAGCCGTTCGCCCGACGCCCCCGGTCGGCGTCGCAGCCGCCGGCACCGCTCCCGTAGCGGTCCCGCGGATCAGGCGGTCGTGTTCGCGGGGTCGCGCGTCTCCTCCGGAGCCTGCTCGCCGATGGCGGTGGACCGCCGCTTGGAGACCACGACGGCGACGACGATGATCGTCACCGAGGCCACGGCGATCAGCGCCCGCGCCACCGGAGACGCACCGTCTCCCACGGAGAGGGTGACAACCGCCGGGGCGATGAGCACCGCGACGAGGTTCATGACCTTCAGCAGCGGGTTGATGGCGGGTCCGGCCGTGTCCTTGAACGGGTCGCCCACGGTGTCCCCGATGACGGTCGCCGCGTGCGCGTCCGAGCCCTTGCCCCCGTGGTGCCCGTCCTCGACGAGCTTCTTGGCGTTGTCCCAGGCGCCGCCCGAGTTGGCGAGGAAGACCGCCATCAGCGTCCCGGCTCCGATGGCACCGGCCAGGTAGCCGGCGAGTGGGCCCACGCCGAGGCCGAATCCGACCGCGATCGGCGCGAACACGGCGAGCAGCCCCGGAGTGGCCAGCTCCCGGAGCGAGTCCTTGGTGCAGATGTCCACGACTCGGCCGTACTGGGGACGCACCGTCCCGTCCATGATCCCGGGGTTGTTCCGGAACTGGGACCGGACCTCCATGACCACGGCGCCGGCCGCCCTGGACACCGCGTTGACCGCGAGCCCGGAGAACATGAACACGACGGCGGCCCCGATGACCAGGCCGACCAGCAGCCCGGGGTTGTACACGAGGAAGCCCGCGAGGTCGAAGGTCACGGCGCCCGCGATGCCGGCCAACGCGGTCTGGATCGCGTCCGTGTACGACCCGAAGAGCGCGGTCGCCGCCAGCACCGCCGTGGCGATCGCGATGCCCTTGGTGATCGCCTTCGTGGTGTTGCCGACCGCGTCCAGGTCGGTGAGGATGCGGGCGGCCTCCGGGTCGCTGTCCCCCGCCATCTCGGCGATGCCCTGGGCGTTGTCGCTGACCGGGCCGAAGGTGTCCATCGCGACGATGACGCCGACGGTGGTGAGCAGCCCGGTGCCGGCGAGGGCCACCGCGAAGAGGGCGACGGTGATCGACCCGGACAGCAGGAACGCCCCGTAGACGGCGGCGCCGATGACCAGCGCGGTGTACACGGCCGACTCGAAGCCGACGGAGATCCCCGAGAGGATGACGGTGGCCGCCCCCGTCCGAGAGCTGCGCCCGACGTCCCGCACCGGGCGGTGCTCCGTGCCGGTGAACCGGCCCGTCAACCAGAGGATGACCCCCGCGAGGACGATTCCGATCAGCACCGCCGCGGCGGCGATGAGTGCGGGGTTGCCCTCGGTGGTGTTCTGACCGCCGGTCAGCTCGGCGAAGCTGCTGGGGAGGTAGACGAAGGCCGCGACGACGGAGAGCACCGCCGAGATCCCCGCCGAGAGGTAGAACGCCCGGTTGATCGCTCGCAGGCCGTTCTCACCCTGGCGCGCCTTCGTCGTGTACACGCCGACGACCGCCGTCAACACGCCGATCGCGGGCACGATGAGCGGGAACAGCAGGCCGTGGGCCCCGAAGGCGGCCGTACCCAGGATCAGCGCGGCGACGAGGGTGACGGCGTAGGACTCGAACAGGTCGGCGGCCATGCCGGCGCAGTCGCCGACGTTGTCACCCACGTTGTCGGCGATCGTCGCCGCGTTGCGCGGGTCGTCCTCCGGGATGTTCTGTTCGACCTTGCCGACCAGGTCCGCGCCGACGTCCGCGGCCTTCGTGAAGATGCCGCCACCGACCCGCATGAACATCGCGAGCAGGGCGGCTCCGAAACCGAAGCCCTCGAGGACCTTCGGGGCCTGCCCGGCGTAGACCATGACCACGACCGCCGCACCGAGCAGGCCCAGGCCGATGGTGGTCATGCCGACCACCCCGCCCGTGCGGAACGCGATCCTGGTCGCCTTCTCCCGGCCGCCGGGCTCGCCGGCGGCGGCCGCGACCCGCAGGTTCGCCCGGGTCGACAACCACATCCCGAGGAAGCCGATGGCAGCGGAGAACGCGGCACCGATCACGAAGAACAGGGACCGGCCGATCCTCTCGTTCGCGTCCTCGGCGGGCAGCGCGAAGAGGAGGAGGAACACCAGAGCGACGAACACGCCGAGTGTGCGGAACTGCCTGCTCAGGTAGGCCGTCGCTCCCTCCTGGACGGCGACGGCGATCTCCTGCATCTTGCTGCTGCCCTGCCCGGCGGCGAGTACCTCCCGAAGCAGGAAGTATCCGACGGCGAGAGCGGCCAGAGCGACGACGGCGACGACGGCGACGACGCCGTAATCACCCCCGGACAACTCTAGGCCCTGCGCCCAGGTGCTCTGGGCGAGGTGGAGCCGGGACATTCCGTCCTCCTGATTGGTCGCTTTCTGTGTTCGGGCCTGTCACGAGAGTGGCGACCCGCGTCATGGGCGCGGATTGTATTGGCCATATTGGTGGCGTACCTCACGGTGTGTCGATCACCTCATCTTTTCTTCGGCCAAAGCCCGCCGAAATCACCGGCCGCCTGATAGCGGGGGCGGACCGGCCATGATCTCGTGGTCCGGTTGTGCGAGGCTCGCGGCATGAACCGGGGACACGCGAGGGACCTGCTTGACCAGGTACTGGGTGGCGTCACGGCGAACGAGGACCCGCTGCGGCACGTCGCGACGCTGCCGGCGCGGGACGGGGAGCACGCCGACTGGCCGACCTGGGTGCCCGATCCCCTGGTGGAGCGGCTGCGGGAATCCGGCATCGACAGGCCGTGGGCGCACCAGGTCGCGGCGGCAGACCTCGCACGGGCCGGCCAGCACGTGGTCATCGCCACCGGAACGGCGTCCGGGAAGTCGCTGGCCTACCAGCTCCCGGTCCTGGCCGGCCTCTCCGAGGACCCCCGGGCGACGGCGCTCTACCTGTCACCGACCAAAGCCCTCGGCGCGGACCAGCTCCGGGCCGCGGTCGAGTTGTCGGAGCGGGACGTGCGGCCAGCCGCCTACGACGGCGACACCCCCCAGGAGGACCGGGAGTGGGTGCGCGCGCACTCCCGGTGGGTGTTCACCAACCCCGACATGCTCCACCTCGGTGTCCTGCCGAGGCACCAGCGCTGGGCGCGGTTCCTCCGCCGGTTGTCGTTCGTCGTCGTCGACGAGTGCCACACCTACCGGGGCCTGTTCGGCTCGCACGTGGCGGTGGTCCTGCGGCGCCTGTCCAGGATCGCGGCCCGGTACGGCGCCTCCCCGGTGTTCGTCCTGGCTTCGGCCACGAGCGCCGACCCCCAGGAGAGCGCCACCCGGCTCACCGGCCGGGAGTGCGTCGCCGTCGACCGGGACACCGCGCCGCGCGGCGAACGCGTCGTGGCGTTGTGGGAACCGCCGCTCTCCTCGGACGGGGAAACCGGAGGAGCGGCGCCCAGCAGGAGGTCGGCCGGCGCCGAGGCGGCGCGGATCCTCACCGACCTCGTCGTCGCCGGCGCCAGGACGCTCGTCTTCGTCCGGTCGAGGGTCGGGGCCGAGCTGGCCTCGCTGCACGCCCGGGACGCGTTGGCGGAGGTGGACGCGGGCCTGGCGGAACGGGTGGCCGCGTACCGCTCCGGTTACCTCCCGGAGGAACGGCGGGAGCTGGAGGGGGCGCTGGCGTCGGGGGAGCTCCTGGGGCTCGCCACGACCAGCGCGCTGGAACTCGGCATCGACATCGCCGGTCTGGACGCGGTGGTCGTCGCGGGTTACCCGGGCACCCGGGCTTCCTTCTGGCAGCAGGCGGGGCGGGCGGGACGAGCCGGGCAGAGCTCGCTGGTGGTCTTCGTGGCGCGGGACGACCCGATGGACACGTACCTGGTGCACCACCCGGAGGCCCTGCTGGGTGCGCCGGTGGAGTCCACCGTGCTCGACCCGGCCAACCCCCACGTGCTGGCGCCGCAGCTGGCCTGCGCGGCCGCCGAACTGCCCCTCACCCCGGACTGCTTACCGGCCCTGGCTGGTGGGCAGGCCGAGACCGTGCTGGCGGGGCTGGTGGAGGCCGGCGTCGTGCGACGTCGTCCGACCGGCTGGTACTGGACCCACCGGGAACGGCCGCACGACCAGGTGGACATCCGGGGGTCCGGGGGTGAGCAGGTCGTCGTCGTGGAGGGGGACACCGGTCGCCTGCTCGGAACGGTGGCCCCCGAGACGGCGTGCTCGTCGGTGCATCCCGGGGCGGTGTACCTGCACCGGGGTGAGTCGTTCGTCGTCGACGAACTGGACCTGGACGAACACCTCGCCCTGGTGCACGCGGAGGCACCCGACTGGAGCACCTTCCCCCGCACCGCCACCGACGTCGTCGTGGTGGAGGAGGAGCGCCGGCTGGAGTACCCCGGCGGTCTCACCGTCGGCTTCGGCCAGGTGGACGTGATCTCCCAGGTAGTCGGGTACCTGCGGCGCGGGCCGAGCGGAGCGGTGCTCGACCAGGTGCCGCTCGACCTGCCGAGCCGGACCCTGCGGACGCGCGCCGTCTGGTACAGCCTCTCGGAGGACCTGGTGCGCGGAGTGGCGCCGGGGGGCGCCGGTCTCGATCCGGCGCGCGTCCCCGGCGCACTCCATGCGGCCGAACACGCGGCGATCGGCCTGCTACCGCTGTTCGCCACCTGTGACCGCTGGGACATCGGCGGCGTCTCCACCGTGGTTCACGAGCACACCGGGGAGGCGACGGTGTTCGTCCACGATGGGCATCCGGGGGGAGCCGGATTCGCCGAGCGCGGTTTCTCCGCGCTGATGCCCTGGCTGGCGGCGACGCGGGAGGCGATCACCTCCTGCGAGTGTTCGGCGGGATGCCCGTCCTGCGTTCAGTCGCCCAAGTGCGGGAACGGCAACGAACCGCTGGACAAGGCGGGGGCGGTGGTGGTGCTGGACCTGGTGCTGTCGTGCCTCCGGCGGTCAGGCTCCCCTCTCGTGGCACCGTTGGCGGCGGCGAACGAGGGCGGCTGAGCGCTGGTCGTGGGCGCCGGCAGCAGCGTCAACGGCGCACGGTGAGCAGGCGCTCCCCCCGGGCGCGCAGTTCCTTGGCCTCCGCCTGCACGGCAGCGGTGACGGCCTCCTCCACGAGGCTCACCGCCGGCAGCTTCCATCCGCACACCGAAGGCTTGACGCGCCAGTGCACGACGCCGTGTTCGGCGGGGGTCGGGGGGAGCGTGATCCAGCTCCCTCGGCCGTGCAGGACGACGCCGGGCTGGGCGAGGATGCGGGAGGGGGACGCCGAGCCGGCGGCGACCAGGAAGAGCCAGGTGTTGTCCGGGGTGGCCACGATCGGGACGGGCTGGGCGTGCCGGCGGCGCAGGGTGCTGGCGATGCGGCGACCGAAGGGCGCGTCCACCTCCACGGCGTCGACGACGTAGCCGGTGGCCAGCAGCAGGCTGTAGGGGCGCACCGACCACCAGGAGGCGGCCCGGTTGGCGTCCACCAGCAGGTGGTCGGCCCAGTCGGGTTCGACGGGGACCGGGCCGGGCTGCTCACCCGCGGCGTCACCGCCCACCCACTGGCCACCGTCGAGGTAGGTGCCCGGGAAGACCGGCCACTTCCGCCAGGCGAGGCCGATCGCCTCGGCACGGAGTTCGATGCGGAAGGCGTCACGCCATCCTCCGGACCAGTCCATGGTTTGTCCGCCTCTCCTGATGTCACCGCTGTGGCTCTTCGTGGGTGAGACCTCGATCACCGCCCACATCCAGTCAACGGCAGCCGGGAACCGCTCGATAACCGTTCGTCGACAGCCGGTAGGTACGGCACGCCGAGTGCACCCACCCGACCGGGCGACCGAAGGTTCCACTTCGCCCCGCGTTCCTCGCCGGCGCGCCGGATCGCGCCGAACGTGCCGCTCACCGCCGGTCAACAACCATTCGACGCGTGCGGGGCAACCCTCCCCGCCGTGGCGGTGGGCGCCGCCGTCCACCGCTGCCCTGACTGGTGCCGCACCCGGACGGCAGGGCAGTGGCCAGGGGCCGCCACGGGCCCGCCGGGAAGGGCGCACGGATCGGAGGCGGCAAGCGCGGACGGAGCGCCGGGTGGGGGCCAAGGCCGCCGGGGCCGGCCGGGCGCCCGGTCACCCGGTGAGGACGACACCGGCCCTGGCGCGGGCGTGGACCGCGCCGACGAACCCCAACCCGGCAGGTTCGACGCGCACCTCCACCCGGTAGTCGGCACTTCCCGCCTCGCAGGACACCAGGACCGTGCCCATCCTCCTCGCCACCCGCTCCGCGCCCCCGCAGGCGTCGGGGTCGCCCTCCAGCGCCCGAGCGGCCGCCGCGAGCGCCGCCAACTCGGCCGCGCTGACAGCCCGCTGGCGAGTCAGGGAGACGACGCCCACGGCGACCCCCACGGCCAGGGCGACCACCAGTAGCCCCAGCAGCACCGTGGACAGGATGGTGGCGACCCCTGCCTCGGGGTCGCGTCCGTCCGAGCCCGGGTTCAGGCCGAGCACCGCCGGGTCACCTCCCTCCACGCCGTTCCACAGGCACTCGTCGCGTTCGGAGCCGGCAGCGCGAGCCCAGGCGGCGAGCGCTCCCCAGTGGTCTCGAGTTCCGCGTGGAAGGGGTGGGGGGCGGGCGGCAGCGCTGGCTGCCCACCGGGTGGCCTCGTCGTCCGGGGCCGACCGGGGAACGCGCACCGCCGCGCCCGCCGCCGACCGTGGCTGCTCATCGGCGCCGGGTGTCCCGGCCGGGGAGGCTGGACGTCGGTCGGGCACTGTTCCGCCTCCCCGGCGGGCGCGGCAACCCCTCCCCCCGCCGCGTGGGTGGTGGAGGGCGGGGTCGGTACGGCTGAGGTGGCCGAGCCGGGCGCCGGGAGCTGCCGAGAACCGGGCTCGCCGGCCGGGGCGGTCGCCCC
>NZ_AGVX02000573.1 GCF_000239155.1 Actinoalloteichus spitiensis RMV-1378 | reverse complement strand
TCCGCCGGCCGCTCCGGCCGACCGCCCCGCCGGGACCACGACGGGCCAACCGGGGCGGGACCGGACCACGGAGGCGGGAGCGGCCGAGGACGCCGAGGACGAGGGCACCGCCGCACCCGCCCGGCAGCAACCGGTCAAGCCGTTGGCCGCCCAGTCGGCGAAGAAGAACCGCGCCCGGGCGCGGTCCCGACGGCCGGCGAAGTCACGCCGCTGAACGAGGGCCGCCGGGCCCCGGCACACCCCGGTGGGGGCGACCGGCGACCGTTGCGCGACGTCAGGCGGGGCCGACGCCGTCCCGGGCCCGCAGGCGGGTGGACAGCGCGTCGGCGGCGGTGAGCGCGTCGACGAACCTCGTGTACAGCGGGGCGAAGCCGAACCGGCAGACGTTCGGGGGACGGTGGTCCCCGATGACCCCCTGGGCTTCCAGCGCCGCCATCACCGCTCGTGCGTCGTCACACTCCAACGCCACCTGGCTCCCGCGCCGCTCGTCCGCACGTGGTGTCAGGAGCCGGAACGAGCCCGCCGGGGCCAGGACGTCGAGGCAGGACACGAAGAACCCGGTGAGGGCCAGGCTCTTCCGCCGAACCTCGGTGAGGTCCACACCCGCCCACACGTCCAGCGCGGCGTCGAGCGACAACAGGGAGAGGATCTCGGGAGTACCGGTGCGGAAGCGGGTCGCCCCGCTGGCCGCCCGGTAGTCGGGCTCCATCCCGAAGGGGTCGGCATGCGAGCACCAGCCGGTCAGCGGTTGGTCGAGCCGTTCCTGGAGGTCGGCCCTGACGTAGCAGAAGGCCGGAGCGCCAGGGCCGCCGTTCAGGTACTTGTAGCCGCAGCCCACCGCGAGGTCGACCCCGGCCTGGTCCAGGCCCACCGGCAGCGCTCCCGCGCTGTGGGAGAGGTCCCAGAGGGTCAGCGCGCCGGCGTCGCGGGCGGCGGCGGTGAGCGTGGGGAGGTCCCACAGCTCGCCGGTGCGGTAGTCGACGTGGTTGAGCAACACCAACCCGGTCCGGTCGCCGAGGCGGCGGGAGAGGTCCGAGGGGTGGCACGGCACCAGCGGTGCTCCGGTGAGCTGGGCGGCGGACCGCGCCAGGTAGCCGTCCGTGGGGAACGTCGTCTCGTCGACGAGGAGTTCGGTGCGGCGGGGGTCCCGTTCCGCCGCCGCCCGCAGTCCGGCGACGGTCAGGCGGAACACGTTGACGCTCGTGGAGTCGCCCACCACGATCTGGCCGGGGGCCGCTCCGACGAGCGGCGCGATCCGGTCCCCCACCCTCTCCGGGGCGTCCCACCAGCCCGCCCCGCGCCACGACCTGATCAGGCCCCGGCCCCACTCCTGCTCGACGACCTCGCGCAGGCGGCCCGGGACCGAGGTCGGAAGCGCGCCGAGCGAGTTGCCGTCGAGGTACACGACCTCCTCGTCCAGGTCGAACTGGTCCCGGAGGTGCGCCAGCGGGTCGGCCGCGTCCGCCTCGGCCGCCCGAGCGGCCAGCACCTCCACCGCCGCGTCCCTGTCGTCCGCCATCGGCTGTGGCCCCACGTCCCTCACACCCTTCCGCGCGCCGACCAGAGTTCGGGGAACACCGGCCGGGCCGCTCTTCTCGTCAACCAGGCGACCCCCGAGGAGCCACCGGTACCTGGCTTGTCGCCCATCGCCCTGCGGGTGGCCATCAGGTGGTCCTGCCGCCACCGCCACACGCCCTCGGCCACGTCGGTGAGCGCCTCCCCGAGCGAGAGCAGGTCCCGCTCCTCCTCCGAGGTGCCCTCCGCGCGGTAGATGCCGGCCCAGGCGCGCTCGACGGCCTCCGTGTGCTCGTGGCGCAGCGAGAGATCGCGGTCGAGCACCGAGCCGGGGAGGTGGTGGCCGCGACGGTGCAGCAACCGGAGGGCCTCGTCGTAGAGGCTGGGGGTCGCCAGTTCCCGTTCCAGGCGGGCATGGGCCACCGGGTCCGCCCGGTGCGGGGTGAGGAAGTTCGCCGAGCGGTCGCCCAGCACGAACTCCAGCTGCCGGTACTGCGCGGACTGGAAACCCGAGCCCTCGCCCAACGCCGACCGGTAGGAGTTGAACTGGGTGGGGGTGAGCCAGGCGATCGGTTGCCAGGAGGCGACCAGCGCCGCGAGGGTGGGCAGGCTCCTCCGCAACGAGGTCACACCCGTGGTCACGTCGTCGCCCCGGAGCGCCTGCCTCGCGTGGTCCCACTCGTGCGTCAGCAGGCGGAACCAGAGCTCCATCACCTGGGTGGTGACCAGGAACGCCATCTCGGCCGGGTCGCTCGACCGGGGGTGTTGGAGGCTGGTCAACACGGATGCCCGCACGTAGTCCTCGTACGGGGTGGCTCCGCCGAAGTCGAGCCTCGGTTCCGCTTCCTCG
>NZ_AGVX02000574.1 GCF_000239155.1 Actinoalloteichus spitiensis RMV-1378 | reverse complement strand
CCGCCGGTCGGTGAGGTCGGCGGCCGCGAGCAGCACGGCGAGCCAACCGAGGGCGAGCGGGACGGGTACCCACCACCAGGGCAGGTCGCCGCTGGCCAGCCGGACCAGGGCGGTCGCCCACAGCGCGGCGAGCGCGAGCTCGCACCACGGTGGCGGCACCCGGCTCCCCCGGGGCGGGCGGAGCAGGAGGCGCCGGCCGAGGGCGGCGGCCCCGCCGCCCAGGGCCGCCCCCAGCGGGAGGTAGACGGCGAGGAGCACCATCGGCGCAGCCTCGCCGGTCCCCTCGCCGACGGCTATCCCACGACGGGTGGATTCCTCAGCGATTCCAGGTGAACAGGGCCGCCCCGCTCTCGACGGTGCGCGGCACGACGAGGTCGGAGAGGTCCTCCGCCGTCGCGTCCAGGGCGATCACCGGGCAGGTCGGCGAGTAGCCGGCCTCCCGGACCGCGTCGGGTTTCCACTCGACGACCGGCTGCCCGGCCCGGACCTTCTCGCCCTTGACCACCCGCAGGGTGAAGCCCTCTCCCCGCAGCTTCACCGTGTCGATGCCCAGGTGCACCAGGACGCCCACGCCGTCGTCACCGGCGATGACGAACGCGTGCGGGTGCAGGGTGGCGACGGTGCCGCCGATCGGGGCGCTCACCTCGGTGGACTCGGGGTGGGGCTCGATGGCCACCCCCGGCCCCACCATCGCTCCGGCGAAGACCGGATCGGGGACGGCGGAGAGTGGCACGACCTCCCCGGCTAGGGGAGCGGCCACCTGGAGCGTCACAGCAGGTCCTCGATGTCGCTGGCGATGGTGTCGGCGTCCGGGCCGACGACGATCTGGACCGCGTCGCCGGCGCGGAGGACGCCGTGCACCCCGAGCGCGCGCAGCGCGGGCTCGTCGATCAGGGCCGCGTCCCGCACCTCGCACCGCAGTCGGGTGATGCAGGGTTCGATCTCCACCACGTTGTCCGCGCCGCCGATCGCCGTGAGGATCGCGCTCGCCTTGTCCTGGGACACCTGTTGCCTCCTCGTGCCAGTGCCTGCCGTCAGGAGATCATGCGGGCCGCCTGATCGCCATGACGACCCGTAACGGACCAATCACTTTGGTGGTTGACACCCGATCACGGTGAGAGGATTCTCACTCCACCGAGTGGTCTGGACCAGACGGTAGCAAGCCGGCACGACCGGAGATCCGTCACTCATCTGGGTGAGTCGGTGGCCGGGATCCCCGCGAGGGTCAAGGCTCGGCGCAAGGTCCGGCACGACCGTGTGGAAGGTAGGGACCGTGGGAGGTAGGGGATGAGCACCACGTCCGACACCCGAACCGCTGACTTCCGAACGAAGGCGTTCGGCGTCGCCCAGCGGCTGGGACGCAGCCTGATGCTGCCGATCGCGGTGCTGCCGGCGGCGGCACTGCTGGCGCGGCTGGGTTATCAGGACGGCTCGGGGCAGGGCCAGGGTGAGCTGGTCGCCGCGATACCGGGGGAGTTCTTCGACCGGGTGGCCGCCGTCATGGGCGCGGCCGGGAACTCGCTGTTCGACTACCTTCCCCTGCTGTTCGCGCTGGGGGTGGCCATCGGTTTCGCGAAGAAATCAGACGGCTCCACCGCGCTCTCCGCCGTCGTGGGCTACCTGGTCCTGCACAACGTGCTCTGGGCCCTGCTGGACCCCGAGCTCACCGAGGGCAAGAGCTTCAACAACGGGCCGTACGGCGTGCTCGGCGGCATCGTCTCCGGCCTGATCGCGGCCGGGCTCTGGCAACGCTTCCACCGCATCAAACTGCCGACCTACCTGGCCTTCTTCGGGGGCCGCAGGTTCGTCCCCATCATCACGGCCTTCACCATGGTGCTGGTCGGCGTGCTGATGGCGCTGATCTTCACCGGGTTCAACGCGGGTCTGACCTGGGTGGGCGAGGCCGTCGCCGGGTCCACGGTGGTGGGCGCCGGCGCCTACGGGGTGCTGAACCGGTTCCTGCTCCCGTTCGGCCTGCACCACATCGGCAACTCCTTCGTGTGGTTCATCTTCGGTGACTACGAGGGCACCTCCGGCGACCTGAACAGGTTCTTCGCCGGCGACCCGAGCGCCGGGACGTTCATGTCCGGCTTCTTCCCGATCTTCATGTTCGCGCTGCCGGCGGCGGCACTGGCGATCTACCACACCGCGCGGGCCTCCCAGCGCAAACTGGTGGGCGGTCTGATGCTCTCGGCCGCGCTCGCCTCCTTCCTCACCGGCGTCACCGAGCCGCTGGAGTACGCCTTCGTCTTCGTCGCCTGGCCGCTGCTGGTGGTGCACGCGCTGCTCACCGGCCTGTCGATGGCCGTCACCAACGCGCTCGGCGTGCACCACGGCTTCGGGTTCTCCGCCGGTGCCATCGACTACGTGCTCAACTGGGGCATCGCCACCCAACCCTGGCTGATCATCCCGATCGGGCTGGCGTTCGCCGTCGTCTACTACCTCGTATTCCGCTGGGTCATCACGCGGTGGAACCTCGCGACGCCGGGCCGGGAGCGCGACGAGGAGCCGGAGGCCGCGACGGCGTCACCTCCCGACGAGGGCGAACGACCGAAGCCGCTGCCCGAGGGGGTGACCGGCGGCGACGGGGCGAGCGCGCCGTCCACCGCCACGACGGCGCAGGGCGAGACCGGCC
>NZ_AGVX02000575.1 GCF_000239155.1 Actinoalloteichus spitiensis RMV-1378 | reverse complement strand
GGCGGGCTGGCCCGCCCCCGCCGAGGAGTCCATCGTCGCGCGGGACTGCATGCTGGCCCACCACACCGGGGGGCGGCTGCACGTCTGCCACGTCTCCACCGCCGGCACCGCCGACGTGCTCCGCTGGGCGCGCGGACGGGGCGAGGGCACGATCACGGCGGAGGTCACCCCGCACCACCTGCTGCTCACCGACGAGCGGCTGGCCACCTACGACCCGGTGAACAAGGTCAACCCGCCGCTGCGCACCGCCGCCGACACCGAGGCGCTGCGCACCGCCCTGGCGGAGGGGGTGGTGGACTGCGTGGCCACCGACCACGCGCCGCACGCCCCCCAGGAGAAGGACACCGAGTGGGCCTGCGCACGTCCGGGGATGCTCGGGCTCCAGACCGCGTTGTCCGTGGTGGTGCTGACGATGGTGGAGACCGGCCTGCTGGACTGGCGCGGGGTGGCCCGCGTGATGAGCGAGCGCCCGGCGGAGATCGCCGGCCTCGGTGACCAGGGGAGGCCGCTCCGCGTCGGTGAGCCGGCGAACCTGACCCTGGTCGACCCCGGGGCACGCTGGGTCGTGCGGGGTGGTGAGCTGGCCAGCATCGCCGACAACACGCCCTTCGAGGGCATGGAGTTGCCGGCCACCGTGGCCGCGACGGTGCTCCGCGGACGGTTGACCTCGCTAGACGGGAAGGTTCTCTCGTGATCCGACTGCTTCTCACCCTGCTGGTGCTCGCGGTCTTCGCGGTGTGCGTGTACGGCATGTGGCGCGGCTGGCGGCGCCGGGCGAGCCGGCAGGAAGCCCTGCTCGGCGACTTCCCCGCCCCTCCCGCCGGTGCCCTCACCGCCCCCGGGGTGCTGCCCGAGCTGACCGGCGTCTACGTGGGCGCCACCAGCGGCGGCAACTGGCAGGACCGCATCGTGGCCGGTGACCTGGGCCACCGCTCGGTGGCCACCCTCCGGCTGCTGCCGGAGGGGCTGCTGGTCGACCGGGTCGCCGCCAGCCCGATCTGGATCGCCGCCGCCGACCTCGTCGACGCCAGGCTGGACAGCAAGCTCGCCGGCAAGGTCATGCCGGGAGGGGGTCTGCTCGTGGTGTCCTGGCGGCACGGCGAGTACGTCCTCGACCTCGCGTTCCGGGCCGACGACCGCGCCGACGACGAGACGTGGGTCGAGCGGATCCGCGCGGTGGCCGAGGAGAGCACCACCACCAGGACCACGCCGTGAGGCCGGGCGCCAGCAGCGCCCCGGCGGCGGCCCCCCCACACGACCACATCGGAGGTCCACGCGCGATGACCGACCGTTCCGCAGCGGCACTGGTACTCGAGGACGGCAGGGTGTTCCGGGGCGAGGCGTACGGAGCCGTGGGGCAGTCCCTCGGCGAGGTCGTCTTCTCCACCGGGATGACCGGCTACCAGGAGACGCTGACCGACCCCTCCTACCACCGCCAGATCGTGGTGCAGACCGCCCCGCAGATCGGCAACACCGGGTGGAACGACGAGGACGACGAGTCCCACCGGATCTGGGTCTCCGGCTACGTCGTCCGCGACCCAGCCCGGGTCCCCTCCAACTGGCGGTCCACCCGCTCACTGGAGGACGCGTTGCGCGAGCAGGGCGTCGTCGGCATCGCCGGCGTCGACACCCGCACCCTGACCCGCCACATCCGGGAGCGGGGCGCCATGCGGGCCGGCGTCTTCTCCGGCGACGCCGTGGCCGGCGACGAGGAACTCCTCACCCGGGTCCTGGGCTCCGAGGGCATGGTGGGAGCCGACCTCGCCGGGGATGTCACCACGAGCGAGCCCTACGTGGTCCCCGCCGTGGGCGAGCGCCGGTACACCGTCGCCGCCCTGGACCTGGGGATCAAGTCGAACACGCCGCGCATGATGGCGGCCAGGGGCATGGAGGTCCACGTCCTCCCCCTGGGCACCTCGGCCGAGGAGCTGCTCGCCGCGGCGCCGGACGGGGTGTTCCTGTCCAACGGCCCCGGCGACCCCGCCACCGCCGACACCGCCGTGGCACTGGCCAGGGCCGTGCTGGCGGCCCGGGTGCCGCTGTTCGGCATCTGCTTCGGCAACCAGATCCTCGGACGAGCCCTGGGCCGGGGCACCTACAAGATGCGCTACGGCCACCGGGGCATCAACATCCCGGTCATCGACGTGGAGACCGGGCAGGTCGCGATCACCGCGCAGAACCACGGCTTCGCCGTCGAGGGCGAGCCGGGCGAGGTGTTCGACACCGACTTCGGTCCGGCCAAGGTCAGCCACTACTGCCCGAACGACGACACGGTCGAGGGGCTGCGCTGCCTGGAGGCCCCCGCCTTCAGCGTGCAGTACCACCCGGAGGCCGCCGCCGGCCCCCACGACGCGGCGCCGCTGTTCGACCGCTTCGCCGGGTTGATGGACCGTTCCGGGCACTGACGCCCACACCTGACCACTGCCACACGGTGATCCGGCTTCCGGTAACCGCGAGCTGACGACGAAAGAGGGGCGGGGCGAACCCGATGCCCAAGCGCAACGACATCTCCCATGTCCTGGTGATCGGCTCCGGACCGATCGTGATCGGCCAGGCGTGCGAGTTCGACTACTCCGGCACGCAGGCCTGCCGGGTGCTCCGGGAGGAAGGGCTGCGGGTCAGCCTGGTGAACTCCAACCCGGCCACGATCATGACCGACCCCGAGTTCGCGGACGCCACCTACGTGGAGCCGATCACCCCCGAGTTCGTGGAGAAGGTCATCGCCGCCGAGCGGCCGGACGCGATCCTGGCGACCCTGGGCGGCCAGACCGCGTTGAACACGGCGGTCGCCCTGGCCGAGCGCGGTGTGCTGGAGCGGTACGGGGTCGAGCTGATCGGCGCCGACATCGAGGCGATCCAGCGGGGCGAGGACCGGCAGCGCTTCAAGGACATCGTGCGGGACGTCGGCGGTGAGGTCCCCGGGAGCCGGGTGTGCCGGTCGATGGACGAGGTCCGCGAGTGCGTCGCCGAGCTCGGGCTGCCGGTGGTGATCCGGCCCAGCTTCACGATGGGCGGTCTCGGGTCGGGGATGGCCCACACCGAGGAGGAACTGGAGCGGCTCGCCACCATCGGGCTCACCGAGAGCCCGGTGCACGAGGTGCTGATCGAGGAGAGCGTGCTCGGCTGGAAGGAGTACGAGCTCGAACTCATGCGGGACCGCGCGGACAACGTCGTGGTGGTCTGCTCGATCGAGAACGTCGACCCGATGGGCGTGCACACCGGGGACTCGGTCACCGTGGCGCCCGCGATGACGCTCACCGACCGCGAGTACCAGCGGATGCGGGACGTCGGGATCGCCGTGCTCCGCGAGGTCGGCGTCGACACCGGCGGCTGCAACATCCAGTTCGCGGTGAACCCGGCGAACGGCCGGCTCGTGGTGATCGAGATGAACCCCCGGGTGTCGCGGTCCTCCGCGTTGGCCTCCAAGGCCACCGGGTTCCCGATCGCGAAGATCGCCGCGAAGCTCGCCATCGGCTACACCCTGGACGAGATCCGCAACGACATCACCGGTGAGACACCGGCCAGCTTCGAACCCACCCTCGACTACGTCGTGGTCAAGATCCCCCGCTTCGCCTTCGAGAAGTTTCCGGGTGCCGACCCGACCCTGACCACGACCATGAAGAGCGTGGGCGAGGCGATGTCCCTCGGCCGCAGCTTCGTGGAGGCGCTGGGCAAGGCGCTGCGCTCGATGGAGACCAAGGCCGTCGGGTTCTGGACCAGGGAGGACCCGGCGGGCACCACCCTCGAGGACACCCTCGCCGCGCTGGCCACCGGCCACGACGGCCGGCTCTACACCGTCGAGCGCGCGCTGCGGCTGGGGGCCACCGTCGACCAGGTGGCCGAGGCCTCGGGGATCGACCCGTGGTTCGTCGACCAGATCGCCTCGCTCGTCGAGCTGCGGACCCGGGTCATCGAGGCCCCGGTGGTCGACGAGGAGCTGCTGCGGCGGGCCAAGCGGTGCGGTTTCTCCGACCGCCAGATCGCCGCCCTGCGCCCCGAACTGGCCGGGGAGGACGGGGTGCGCGCCCTGCGCCACCGGCTCGGGGTCCGCCCGGTGTACAAGACGGTGGACACCTGCGCGGCCGAGTTCGCCGCGCGCACGCCCTACCACTACTCGGCCTACGAGGCCGATCCCGCCGCCGAGTCCGAGGTCACCGAGCAGCGGGAGCGCCCGAAGGTCATCATCCTCGGCTCCGGCCCGAACCGCATCGGCCAGGGCATCGAGTTCGACTACTCCTGCGTGCACGCTGCGATGGCGCTGCGGGAGGCCGGCTTCGAGACCGTCATGGTCAACTGCAACCCGGAGACCGTCTCCACCGACTACGACACCTCCGACCGGCTGTACTTCGAGCCGCTGACCCTGGAGGACGTCCTGGAGGTCGTGCACTCCGAGCAGCGGTCGGGGACGGTGACGGGTGTCGTCGTCCAGCTCGGCGGCCAGACCCCGCTCGGCCTCGCGCGGCGGCTCGCCGAGGCCGGGGTGCCGGTCGTGGGCACGCCGCCCGAGGCGATCCACCTGGCCGAGGACCGGGGCGCCTTCGGGGAAGTGCTCCGCCAGGCGGGCCTGACCGCCCCCCGGTACGGCACCGCCACCTCCTTCGAGGGGGCGCGGCGCATCGCCGACGAGATCGGCTACCCGGTGCTCGTCCGGCCCTCCTACGTGCTGGGCGGTCGGGGCATGGAGATCGTCTACGGCGAGGAGTCCCTGGCCAGCTACATCGAGCGGGCCACCGAGGTCACCCCGGAACACCCGGTGCTGGTGGACCGGTTCCTCGACGACGCCGTCGAGATCGACGTCGACGCCCTGTGCGACGGCGAGGACGTGTTCCTCGGCGGCGTGATGGAGCACATCGAGGAGGCCGGGGTCCACTCCGGTGACTCCTCCTGCGCGCTCCCGCCGATCACCCTCGGCCAGACCGACCTGGAGGAGGTGCGGCGCTGCACCGAGCGGCTGGCCAGGGGCCTGGGCGTGCGCGGCCTGCTCAACGTGCAGTTCGCCCTGAAGGAGGACGTGCTCTACGTCCTGGAGGCCAACCCCCGGGCCAGCCGGACGGTGCCGTTCGTCTCCAAGGCCACCAGCGTCCCCCTGGCCAAGGCGGCCGCCCGGATCATGCTCGGCGCGACCATCGCCCACCTCCGGGAGGAGGGGATGCTCCCGCCCACCGGGGACGGCCTCGACCTGCCGGCCGACAGCCCGGTCGCCGTCAAGGAGGCGGTCCTGCCCTTCCACCGCTTCCGCACCCCGGAGGGGCACGGGGTGGACTCGCTGCTGGGGCCGGAGATGAAGTCCACCGGTGAGGTGATGGGCATCGACGTGGCCTTCGGTCCGGCCTTCGCCAAGTCTCAGGCCGCGTCCTACGGGTCGCTGCCCACCTCGGGCCGCGTGTTCGTCTCGGTGGCCAACCGGGACAAGCGGTCGCTGGTCTTCCCGGTCAAGCGCCTGGTCGACCTGGGCTTCGAGATCCTGGCGACCTCCGGTACCGCCGAGGTGCTGCGCCGCAACGGCATCACCTCCACCGTGGTGCGCAAGCACTACGAGGGCAGCGGGAACATCGTGGACCAGATCAGGGCCGGCGAGGTCCAGATGGTCATCAACACCCCCTACGGCAACCACGGGCCCCGGGTGGACGGCTACGAGATCCGCACGGCGGCGGTGGCCAGGGACATCCCCTGCATCACCACCGTGCAGGGCGCCGCGGCGGCCGTCCAGGGCATCGAGGCCGCCATCAGGGACGACATCGGGGTCCGCTCCCTGCAGGACCTCCAGGCGGCGCTGCGGAAGGGACGCGCATGACGGAGCTGGACTCCGGCCGGCGGGAGCCCTTCGGCCGCCGGCTCGCCGCGCTGCGCGCCGAACGCGGACCGCTGTGCGTCGGGATCGACCCGCACCCGGCGCTGCTGACCGACTGGGGGCTGCCGGCCACCGCCGACGGGCTGGAGACGTTCGCGCGCAGCTGCGTGGAGGCCTTCGGCGCGGAGGTCGCGGTGGTGAAACCGCAGTCGGCGTTCTTCGAGGCGTACGGCGCGCGGGGCGTGGCGGTGCTCGAACGGGTGGTGGCGGACGTGCGTGCCGCCGGCGCGTTGGTCCTGCTCGACGCCAAGCGCGGCGACATCGGCTCCACGATGGCCGCCTACGCCGCGGCCTACCTGGCGGAGGGTGCGCCGCTGGCCGCCGACGCGCTCACGGTGTCGCCGTACCTGGGGTTCGGTTCGCTGGACCCGGCGCTGGCGGCGGCGCGGGAGACGGGCCGGGGGCTGTTCGTCCTCGCGGCGACCTCGAACCCGGAGGGGCCCGAGGTGCAGCGGGCGGCCACCGGCTCGGGGACGGTCGCCCAGCGGATCGTGGACGCCGCCGGCCGGCACAACCCCGTGGGGGAGGGGCCGGGCGGGGTCGGTGTCGTGATCGGGGCGAACCTGCCCCGCCTGGAGCTGGACCTGTCGCGGCTGAACGGCCCGGTGCTGGCGCCCGGCTTCGGGGCGCAGGGCGGCACCGTGGCGGACCTGCGCCGCAACTTCGCCGGGGTCCTCGGGCAGGTGCTGCCGACCTCGTCCCGGGACGTCCTGCGGCACGGCCCCGACGTGGGCGCCCTGCGGGCCGCCGCGCGGCGGACCAGGGATGCCGTGGCCGACCTGGTCGGCTGACCGCAGCGGCGTGCGCCGCCCGGGGAGGTCCGGTCGGCGCGCCCACCGCTGGCGGCCGGCCCGCACTGCGGCGGCACCACTCTGTGGCGGGAAACACGCCGCCGACGGGTGACGCCGGGGGCGGGCGAGCGGTGGGAGTGGCCGGCTTCGGACCGAACGCCAGC
>NZ_AGVX02000576.1 GCF_000239155.1 Actinoalloteichus spitiensis RMV-1378 | reverse complement strand
CACGGTGTCGAGGAGCCCCCGCTGGGCGACGCCGTCGGCGTCCAACCGCTCCGGGACGACGTGGTAGGTCAGCACGCCGGTGAGGTCGTCCGCCCGCTCCGGGTCGCTCAGCAGCGCGGTCAGCTCGTCCTCGGGGATCGCCTCGAAGGCCGGGTCGGCGGGCGCGAAGACCGTGTAGCTGGCCCCGGTGTCGTTGAGGGTGTCCCCGAGGCCGGCGGCCTCGACGGCCGCGGTCAGGTTGGTCAGCAGCGGGTTGTTGCTCGCCGCGGTGCCCACCGGGTCGTCGGTCATGCCCTCGACCGAACCCGGGTCCTCCGGGTCGGTGGGAACCTGGTCGCAGCCCGGCCCGTACACGTCGGCGGCGGTGGTCACCCCGTCGCCGGCCATCCCCCCTCCGCCGAGGTGTCCTCCTCCGGCTGCGCCGGGGCGCTGGTCACCGTGCCGGTGTCCGTTCCCGGCGTGGTGTCCTGGGCTTCCTCCTCGCCGTTCGCGCAGGCGGCGAGCAGCAGGGCCGAGGCGGTGACACCGCCAACCAGGGCGGTGCGTCGCGTGGTCCGCATCGGATCGTTCCTCCTCGGTCTCTTTCTGGGACTTCACGGGGTATTCGGGGCGTTCGCCCGGAGGTGTTGCTCCGGATCGTGACGTTCCTCCCGAGCCCTCACTCGGCGGTGCAGACGACCGAGTGCCAGCCCGTCGCCCCGTCGGGCACGGTGCCGACCCGTTCCTCGGGCTGGGTGTGGCCGTTCCGGTCGGTGGCCCGGCAGGCGATGCGGTGGCTGCCGGGAGCGAGGTCGACCTCGGCCCGCCACATGCGCCAGGTGTCGGGGTTGACCTCCCGGGCCAGCGTCGCCGGCTGCCACGGCCCGTCGTCCACCCGCACCTCGACCCGGTCGGTTCCCGTCGTCTGGGCCCAGGCGACGCCGACGACCGTGGTCCTGCCGGCGGGGATCGTGTCGAACCCCCGGGGCGAGTCGATGCGGGACTGGGTCTTGATCGGCGCGCGTTCGGCCCAGCCCCGCTCCTCCCAGTAGGTGCGGCGTTCGCGGGTGGCCAGTTCCAGATCGACCACCCACTTGGTGGCGGACACGTAGCCGTACAGGCCGGCGGTGACCATGCGAA
The DNA here is from genome assembly GCF_000239155.1 of Actinoalloteichus spitiensis RMV-1378. Taxonomy (GTDB): domain Bacteria; phylum Actinomycetota; class Actinomycetes; order Mycobacteriales; family Pseudonocardiaceae; genus Actinoalloteichus_B; species Actinoalloteichus_B spitiensis. The sequence goes on along the minus strand of NZ_AGVX02000576.1, from coordinate 1,796 downwards.
CGGGAAAGCCGTGCTCGGGGGGCAGGGCCTCCCCGTTCATCCCGAAGGCGAGCAGGGCCACCCGGTCGGGATCGAGCAGGGTCTCCACCGGAGTCGCGGCGGTGTAGCCGTCCGCGCTGGCGCTGAACACCCGCTCGGCCACCGGCCGGACTCCCGCCTCCCGCAGGAGGTCGGCCACGGGGACGCCGACGAACTCGGCCGTCGAGACGTAGGGACCGCCGACCTCGTTGGAGACGCAGGTCATGGTGATCACCTCGGTCCGCCAGGGGCGGCGGAGCAGGTCGTCGAAGCTCAGGACCAGTTCCCGCTCGACCAGGCCGTGCACGCGCAACCGCCAGTCCTCGGCGCGCAGGTGCGGCACGCGCAGCGCGGTGTCGACCCGGTAGAAGTCGTCGTTGGCCGTGATGAACGTCGGGGTCCCCTGGTCGGCGAAGTCGGCTCCGCCCGGTGGTGGCGCGGCGGCCGGGAGGCGAGCGGTGACCGCCCGCCGGGACTCCTCCAGCCCGCCTCGACCGGTCAGCGCCTGACCTCCCAGCGCGGCGGCCGCCGAACCCAACCCGACCGCCCCGGTGGACACCAGGAGCCGCCTGCGCCCTAGTCCCGCGCCGGTCGCGGCCGGGTCCGTCCCGGTGCCCTCCCGGGAACCGTGCGGGCGGGAGGCCGACCGGAGCAGTGCGAACACCACGCCACCCACCACGGCCGACGAGAGCGGCACGGCCACGGCCCAGGCGGGCAGGTCGGGTCGGCCCAGCGTGGCGAGGGCCCCGGCCGCCCCGCCGAGCCCGACCAGGACGAGGCCGGGGAGCGGATCCCGACGGGCGGCGAGGCCGCTGGCGGCGCCGAGCACCGCGAGGACGACGGCCATCCCCACGAGCAACGCGGTCTTGTTCGCTTCGCCGAAGGTGGTGATCGCGAAGTCCTTGACGGGCTCCGGGGCCAGGTCGATGGCGGTGTTCCCGACGGCGAGGAAGGGCGAGGAACCGGGCTCACCGGTGAGACCGGCCAGCAGGTGGCCGGTACCGAGCGCGGCGGCCACGGACAGCAGTCCGGTCAGGCAGGACGTTCCTCGCGGCGGTCGGGGCGCGTTCTGGTGGTCCCTCATGCCCGTCCTTCGCGGCCGAGGCGCCTCCGGGTTGCCCGCGACCGGTTCACCGCGCGCCCGTGGGCGCGTTGGTCCAGGCCGGGCAGGCGGGACCTGGACGCGCCGCAGGCCGACTCGGCTGGCCGGGCAGGTGGCGCGGCGCGCAGGACTGCGGCGACGTGCGGGGCGATCCGGGGGGCGAGGTCCTTGGGTGGCAGGCCCGGTCGGGCGGCGCGGGGTCCGGACCGAGGCACGCGGGCGCTCGCCGGCACGGATCCTCCCACCCCGGTAGCCAGCGACCGGACGCGCACCCCACCGGGAAGAGCGGGCACCCCGGGTCACGCCGAGGCCAGCAGGCCAGCTCCTCGTGCCACGGCTGCGCCACCACCACGGGGACCACGAACCTGGTGCCCGGCGGCGGGGCCGCCTCCACGACGGCCCCCTCCGGCCGGGGCTGAACTCACCACCCCGCCGGCTCGGTCGCATCCCATCGCATGTCGTTGCCCGGTGCGAGCACGTCGCGCCGGCCGGGCCACCGGCCCCGCCCGCGACGGCGGAGGACCCGGTGCCCCCGACGCCGGGGCCGCTCCCCGGGGCCCTCGATCGACTGCCCCGGGGTCTCCCAGCTCCCGTCGACGCCGGGACCAGGAACCCGCCAGCGCCGCACGGAATCCTCTCACCGGTGAGGTGCCAACCGGGTGGCCGGCGCGGCCGG
>NZ_AGVX02000577.1 GCF_000239155.1 Actinoalloteichus spitiensis RMV-1378 | reverse complement strand
CGGGAACGGCGGGGGTCGGGGTGACCAGCTCCCCGGACGGGGCGTCCCCGTGCTCGCGGGTGGCGGTGGAGCCTCCGGTTCCCGTTCCGATCGTTCCGGTTCAGCTGGTGGTCGACGCGTTGACCTGCGGGAACATCCGGTCCTGATTTCGTGGGCCGTCTGGGGGAGGGTGCGGCCGGGTCCGCCGCGTCCCGGCTTCCCGCTCTCCGGCTGCGCTGGTCCGGTCTCGGCCCTTCCGTGCCGGGCCTCGCCCTGGTGCGCTCAGCACCCCCGGCTGGGAGTGATGCCGGGAAGCGCTCACCCGACAGGGGCTCGAAGGACACCGATCGGGAATCGTTTCGAGATCTTTGCCCCTTGTTCATCACAGAAACCACACGTAATCTCCGGACTCAGCGAAGCGCGCTTCACACCATGTGGTGAATCAGTTACGGAACGCATTTCCTTGGTTCCGTTGCTGCCCTGGACAAAGGAGTGGCTGGATGTCCGCGTTCAAGCGCCGTGATCTGTTGGGTGGAGCACTCGCGCTCGCCGCCTTCGCCTCGGTCGGGCTGTCGTCGCAGGCGATGGCCGCCACCAACCGGCACCGGACCGGCGCACCCGGAGCGCCCAACCTCACCCCGGGGGACAAGGCCATCGCCGCCCGGGTGGACGCCCGGCGCGCGCTCGAGCACATCCGCCACCTCAGCGAGGACATCGGCCCCAGGATCGGTGGCACCGAGTCCGAGCACAGAGCCGCGGACTACGCCGCGCGTGTGTTCGGGGACCTCGGCTACCAGGTCACCCAGCAGCCGTTCGCGGTGGCGGACAAGTACCTGGCCGACGTGGTGCTGCCCGATGGGGAGCGCTGGCAGACCAGCGCCTCGGCGCAGGGACCGCTGGACGTCGAGGTCGAGGGGAGCGTCGTCGACGTCGGCGCGGGCACCCCGGCCGAGTACCCCGCCGGGTTCGCGGGTGGCCTGGTCCTGGTGGACCACACCACGGCCAACCGGGAGGCCCAGGTCCGGACCGCCGTGGAGCAGGGCGCCACCGGCGTGTTGCTGGTGGCGGCCTCGGCCACCCCCGACCGCAAGGCCGGCTGCTTCGTGCCCAGCCTCGCCAACCCGGTGCCGATCCCGGTGCTGGGGCTCGCCCAGGCGCACGGCGAGTGGCTGCGGCGTCGGCTGGCGGCGGGCCCGGTGCGGCTGCGCGCGGCCCTGACGCGGCATTCCGACCTCACCTCGTACAACGTCCTCGCCGAGCGGCCGGCGACGATCGGTTCTCCCGAGACCGCGCCGGTGGTGATGGTCACGGCCCACTACGACAGCGTGCCCGGCTCGCCGGGCGCCAACGACGACGGCAGCGGCACGGCGCTCTGCCTGGAACTCGCCCGGGTCTTCCGCAGCCTGCCCACCCAGCACACCGTCCGGTTCGCGCTCTGGGGGTCCGAGGAGCAGGGGCTCATCGGCTCCCGGTACTACGTCAACCAGCTCAGCGATGCCGAGGCGGCCAGGATCAGCGGGTGCTTCCAGAACGACATGGTCGCCACCAGCCACGACCCGGCCAACCGCTACTGGTTGTTGTCGGTCGACGGTGAGGACAACCTGACTACCCGGGGGGTCGCCGAGGCGGCGGCGCGGCTGGGGTACGTCCCCCAGGTCTCCGGTCCCACCGCGCGCGGGGCGAGCGACCACGTGCCGTTCCACGAGCGGGGTATCGCGGCGGCGAACTTCAGCTGGCGGGGAGAGGCGGGGCCAGCGCTGCTGGAGCCCATCTACCACACGCCAGAGGACACCATCGACCGCAACATCTCGCTGGAGCGCCTGCGGGTGTCGCTCGAGCTCGTGGGCGCGGCCACCTATGAGGTGGCCCGCTACCGGCGCTGACGCC
>NZ_AGVX02000578.1 GCF_000239155.1 Actinoalloteichus spitiensis RMV-1378 | reverse complement strand
GTTGTCGGTGTCCCGTTGTTGGGTGTCGCGGGCGGAGGCGCGAATGGCGGCGGCGAGGTCCTCCAGTGCCTGGATGTAGAGCACGAGGTTTTCCCCGGCCGAGGTCGGCGTGCCGACCGCTGTCGCTCGGTCCTGCGCCACCATGGTCAACGCCACCGAACTGGCACTCGGGGAAACGCGTTCCTTGAAGGCAGGAAGGTTCCGCAGCCGGTCCTGCGTGCGATGGGCGATAGTTTCGAACTGGCGGTCCTGCGTTCAATCACCGCCTGGCCGGTAGAGCCTGTCCTACTGCTCGCGGTTCGTCATGTGCGTCGTGTTCCCGATGCGACCCCTCTGAAGATCATGGTTGAAGGGCGAGAGGCCGTGAGCGGTGCGTGCGCGGCCTTCGTCAGTCTGTCGCTGTGCTCGGTGGGGGTTCTGCTGCACGGTGTGAGCTGAGGTGGTGAGCTCAGTTCTGCTCGCGGGGGAGTTCAGGTTCGACCACGGCGGCGACCCGCTCGGCGGCCTCGCAGGCGGCCTCCTGTGATTCGGCCCAGCTGATTGCGACGGTGGCGTGGGCATTTTCGCCGAGTTCCATGGAGATCTGGCACATGTTCGGGTCGCTGTCGTCGGTGATGAGGAGTGCGAGGAGTGGTCCGACCTGGTGGTCCGTGGAGTTGAAGTCTGTCAGGTCCAGTTCATCCAATGCTCGATCCCCCCGGATACTGATGGACATCAGTGGGGTTTCCAGTGGAGCCACCGTGTACTGGCACATATAAAGAATTCCCGCGTCGGTGAAATCAGCTGTGGCGGGGTCGAATCCGAGGTCGGTGATTTGGTTGTCGTCGAGTACTTCGCAGGGGAGGAGGTTGGCGATTTCCTCGGTGAAGGCCGAGTTGTCGGGGCTGGTGGGTGTGGTGGAGTGGGTGGTGTCTTGGGCGGTGGGGGTGTGGGCTTGTCCGGTGGTTTCGGTGGTGCAGCC
>NZ_AGVX02000579.1 GCF_000239155.1 Actinoalloteichus spitiensis RMV-1378 | reverse complement strand
ACCCCGCCCCGCCGGCCCACGCCCACCCGGAACTCGCGGTTCTGCCCCAGCACGCGGAAGTCGTCGAGCACGGCCGCCGCCCGGTCCACCCTGGCCGGGTCCCCCGGCAGCAGGCACACCTCGGGCAGGTCACCGGGCCCGCACGGCAGGTGCGGGGGCCGTCCGTCGAGCCACGGGTCGGCAGCGCTGCGAGGCACCAGGACTCCTTCTGTCAGGCGGAAGTCGATTTCCAGAATCGTCAGTGTGCGGTGCGCCATCACGCGCAGTCAACAGTCACGTTCCGTCCCCAAAGATGTGTGCGGAGTCAAACACGGCTGTCGACCAGCGGTAACGATCAACGCCGCCACGTAGGGCAGCCCGGTCGCGCACTCTCCGTCGCGGACAACAATTCCGGATGACCACTTCCGCAACACGGAAGAAATGCTTAGTGTGCAACCTCGACTCGACCATCCGAGCCGGAACAGACCGGCTGACTCCCGCTGGAGCCGCCACCGTGACCCACCACACCCACGAGGACACCGCGCCGCCCCCGGCGGCCGCGACCGACCACAGGCGGCTGCTGGAGATCCGCGGGGTGAGCAAGGAGTACGTCAGCGTCAAGGGCGCCTCCGTCCGCGCCCTCGACGACGTCAACCTCGACATCGGCGACGGCGAGATCATCGCCATCATCGGCCCCTCCGGCTGCGGAAAGTCCACCCTGCTGCGGATGGTCGCCGGCCTCGACACCGACTACGAAGGCACCATCGAGTGGACCCGCGCGCCCCGCCCGGGCCGCGACATCGGCTTCGTCTTCCAGGAACCGGCCCTGCTGCCGTGGCGCACCGTCGCCCGCAACGTCTCCCTCGGCATCGAGGTCCAGAAGGACCGCTCCGACCTGCCCACCGACCGGGTCGACGAACTCCTCGAACTCGTCGGGCTGCGCGACTTCGCCAAGTCCTACCCCAAGGAACTCTCCGGCGGCATGCGCCAACGGGTCGCGATCGTCCGCGCCCTCGCCTACGACCCCCGGATCCTGCTCATGGACGAGCCCTTCGGCGCCCTCGACGCCATCACCCGGGACAAGCTCCACGACGACATCCTGCGCATCTGGGCCGCCACCAGGAAAACCATCGTCTTCGTCACCCACAGCGTCGAGGAAGCCGCCTACCTCGCCGACCGCGTCGTGGTGATGTCACCCCGCCCCGGCCGGCTCCGCTCCGTCCACCAGGTCCCCCTCGACCGGAACCGCGACGCCGCCACCCGGCAACTCCCGGTCTTCGCCGAGTTCGCCGGCATGCTCCGCGAGGAGCTGGCGTGAGCACCGCCGAGATCACCACCGGAGCGGCCACCCCGCCACCCGCACCCGGCGGCACCCGACCCGGCGGCGGCCCCTTCGGCAAGGGAACCCCGCTGCGCCGGATCACCGTCGCCGCCGCCTACCTGGCCGTGGTCCTGCTCGCCTGGCAGCTCTACGTCACCCTCGCCGACGTCCCCTCCTACCTGCTACCCGACCCGCTCAGCGTCGGCGACGCCCTGTGGCGCCTGGCCAGCAGCGGCGAACTGTGGCCCCACCTCGGCTACACCGTCCGCAACATCGCCGTCGGACTCGGCGCCGGCATCCTCATCGGCTCCCTCCTCGGCTGGGTCATCGCCTCCTTCCGCGCGGTCCGCCTGGTCCTGGCGCCCTACGTCGTCATCCTCCAGGCCGCACCCAAGATCGCCCTCGCCCCGCTGCTCGTCCTCTGGTTCGGCCTCGGCCTCGGCTCCCAACTCGCCCTCATCGTGATGCTCGCCTTCTTCCCGATGATGATCGCGATGATGCTCGGCCTCGGCGAGGTCACCGACGACCAGCGCGCCCTGGGCCGCGTCCTCAACCTCGGACCCGCCCGGTTCTTCCGCCTCGTCCAACTGCCCACCGCGCTGCCCGCCCTGTTCGCCGGCGCCCGGATCGCCGTCATCGACGCGATGACCGGCGCGTTCCTCGCCGAGTACATCTCCGCCCAACAGGGCCTGGGATTCCTCATGGTCCAGGGCCGCAGCACCTACGACACCCCGCAGCTCATCGCCGCGGTCGTCCTCACCGTGGTCGTCGGACTGACCGGTTTCGCCCTGGTCAGCCTCGTCGAACGCCGGGCACTGCCCTGGCGCCGCTGACCCGCC
>NZ_AGVX02000580.1 GCF_000239155.1 Actinoalloteichus spitiensis RMV-1378 | reverse complement strand
GAGGTTGAGGTCTCCGAGGACGAGCGGTGCCCTGCCGGCGGTCGCGGTCCGGCCGCGAGGCCGGCACCGGGGTGGGCGGGATCAGCCCTGCTGCGGGGGGTTCTGGTTCGGTGGCGGCCACAGCCAGTCCTCGGTGGCCTTCGCGGCCTCCTCCCGCTGCTGGGCGGCCCGGCGGGCGGCGGCCTTCCGGCGCGCCGCGCGGTCCCGCAACGTCAGCACGGTGAAGAACAGCACCACGACGCCGGCGAGGATGGTCAGGGGAAGCCCGAAGCTGCCGAACATCGAGGTGTCCCCGGCCCGGTCGGCCAGCCTGGGCTGGTCCTGGGCGGTGACCGGCTCAGCGCCCTCGTCGCCGGCGGACGAGGCGCCGCCCTCGGAGGCGTCAGGCGCCGCCTCGGGTTCGGGCGCCGACGTGTTCAGCGTGCCCACCGCCGCGTCCGCCGGGAGGGCGAAACCGTAGTCGAGGAGCGACGCGGCCTGCTGCCACATCGGGGTGACCGGTTCGCCTCGCAGCAGCACCACGCCGAGGCGCCGGCCGTCGCGTTCGGCCGCCCCCGCGAAGGTGTAGCGGGCGTCGTCGGTGAAGCTGTCCCGGCCGCCCAGCGCTCCCGGGTAGTTCGCCAGCAGATCGCTGTCGTTGACCAGCGGCCCGAGCGACCCGCCCGGCAGCGGCAGCTCGGGGCTGCTGAAGGCGCTCAGGTAGTCCTCGTTGTCCAGGGCCTCGCGCAGGAACAGCGTCACGTCGTAGGCGGACGTGCTGATGCCGGGGGCCTCCAGGCCGGAGGGGGTGGTGGCCCGGGTGTCCAGGGCGCCCAGCTCCTCGGCGACCGCGTTCATCCGGTCCAGAGTGGCGGGGATCCCGCCGAGCTGGCGGGCCAGCGCGTTGGCCGCGTCGTTGCCGGAGGCCATCACCAGGCCGTTGACGACCTGCCGGGTGGTGTACTCGGTGTTGGCGGCGATGCCCATCGCCGCGCCGCCCTGCGCCACGTCCTCGGGAGTCCCGACGACGATGTCCTCCATGCCCAGGTCCCGGAGCGCGACCAACGCGGTGAGGATCTTCATCGTGGCCGCGGGCCGGTGCCGGCCGTGCGGGTCCCGGGCCGCCAGCACCTCGCCAGAGCCCAGGTCGGCGACCACCCAGGACGCCGCCGTCACGTCGGCGGGGGCCGGGGGAGCGCCCTCGGGCAGCACCTCGCCGCACTCGCCCAGCCGTTCGCCGCCGACCGGTTCGTCGGGGACGGGCAGCGGTGGGGGAGCGCTCTCCCCCTCGGCGAGGCCCTCGGTGTCACTCGGCGCGGCGGGTGGGCTCTCCCGCACCGGGCACTCGGCCCCGTTCTGGTCCTGGGTGACAGCCGCGGGTTGCCACGACGGGGATGCCGCCGCGGTGCCTGTCACCAGTCCGAGTGGGGCCAGCAGAACGGCACCCACGCCGATGGACAGAGCCGCGGCGAAGCGACGACGAGCCGGCATAGACACGGTTCTCAGGCTAGCCACCCCACTCTGCGTGATCGCACCGGCCACCCGAGCTGTCAAGGATTCAACCGCTTTCGCTGGCATGGGAAACGTCCTCGGCGTTCGGAGACGGCAGCCCGGGGCCTACCACCGCCACGGGAACGGGGAGGGAACGACGGAGACGAGCGAGGACCGGAGGGGCCGGCCGTGTCCCGGGACCGGGCCAGCGGTGGGCGGGGAGCACACCGAGTGCGCGGGGCCGCCGCTCCGGAACGGGAGG
>NZ_AGVX02000581.1 GCF_000239155.1 Actinoalloteichus spitiensis RMV-1378 | reverse complement strand
GGGTGGTGGGGATGCGGGAACGGGCCGAAGGCGTCGGTGGCCGTTTCACCTCGGGGCACCGCCCCGGACGCGGTTTCCAGGTGGCGGTGACCCTGCCGGTGGCTCCGTGATCAGGGTGTTGGTCGCCGATGACCAACCGCTGATCCGGGGCGCCTTCCAGGTCCTGCTCGACCGGGAACCGGACATCGAGGTGGTGGCCCAGGCGGGCAACGGGTTGGAAGCCGTCGAACTGACCAGGCGGCACCGCCCGTCCGTGGTCCTGCTCGATGTCCGGATGCCCCTGCTGGACGGGATCAGCGCGGCACGGCGGATCATCGCGGATCCGGAGCTCGCCCCGGTCAGCGTCGTGATCCTCACCAACTACGCGTTGGACGAGTACCTCTTCTCCGCGCTCCGCGCCGGTGTCAGCGGATTCCTGGTGAAGGACTCCGAACCGGCCGAGTTGATCCACGCGGTGCGGGTGGCCGACCGGGGCGACGCGGTGCTCGCGCCATCGGTCACCCGGCGTCTGGTCGAGGAGTTCGCGGCCCGGCCGCCCACCCCGGCCCCACCACCCGAACTCGACGGGTTGACGGTGCGGGAACGACAGGTCCTGGCACTCGTGGGCGCTGGCCTGTCCAACGCGGAGATCGCCCGGGAGTTGACGATCAGCCACCTCACCGCGAAGACCCACGTCAGTCGGATCATGACGAAGGTCGGGGTGAGGGACCGGGCCCGCCTGGTGGTGCTGGCCTACGAGTCGGGCCTGGTGGTGCCGGGCCGTCGGATCTCCGGCTGACCCCCGGTTGGTTCGCCGGAACAGGGGTAAGGAGGGGGACGCGTTGCTCGCGGATGCCCTGGGTCGCCGGAACCGTCGTAGGGAGCTGGTTCACTGCGGTTGGTCGCCGTGCGCGCTTGCGGCGGCCCCCCTGCCGGGCCAGCCGGCTCATCCCGCGGGCTCTCCGGCGGTCGCGCCCTCCCGGAGGTTCGTTCCGCGCGGCCGGCGGCCTCTCGCCCCACCACTCATGAGAGGACCTCGTTGTGCGCAGGCTCAAGCTTCAGGTGCAGACGACCGTTGACGGCTACCTGGCCGGTCCGAACGGCGAGATGGACTGGATGACGTTGCCCTGGAGCGAGGATCTGAACGACTACGTGAAGACCCTCATGGCACCCGTCGACCACATCATGCTCGGACGCCACCTCGCCGAGGGCTTCATCCCCACCTGGGCCGCCAACCCCGATGGCGAGACCGAGGAGACGGTCGCCTGGATGAACGACACTCCCAAGACCGTCGTCTCCAACACCCTGACCGAGTCGCCGTGGGAGAACGCGGTGATCGCCGGTGGCGATCTCGCGGCCGTCGTGCACCGGTTGAAGGACGAGCCGGGCGGCGACCTGATCGCCTACGGCGGCGCGACGCTGGTGTCCGGCCTGATCGGGGGTGGGCTCGTCGACGAGATGCACCTGTTGGTCAACCCGGTGGCGATCGGCGCGGGTCTTCCCGTCTTCCCGCCGCTCGCCGAGTACCAACGGCTGCGCCTGGTCACAGCCCAGCCGTTCGACTGCGGGATCACCGCGCTGCGCTACGAGCCCTCCGCCGGGTGAGGCAGCCGGGTGCGGAGCGGGAGCTGACCGTTCCCATCTCGGGCGGTGCCCGGGCCGGGAGCGGGGGACACGGGTGGGGTGACCGGAGAGGCGCTCGGGTCGGGTGGGGGCGCACCGGG
>NZ_AGVX02000582.1 GCF_000239155.1 Actinoalloteichus spitiensis RMV-1378 | reverse complement strand
GGGCGCTCAGTCCAGCGCCCGCCGCCGGAACCCGGCGACCCCCAACGCCCCGAAGAGGAGACAGGACAGGGCGAGCACCGGCAGGCAGACCGCGAGCGGAATGTGCGGCACCTCCGGGGCCAGCTCCGCCCGCATCCCCTCGCTCGCGTAGGTCAGGGGGTTGAGCACGCAGATCCACTGGAACCACGGCAGCCGGTCCAGGGAGGGCCACGGGAACTGCGTGGCTCCGGTGAAGATCAGCGGGGTCAGCACCACCGCGAAGAGCACGTTGATCCGCCTCGGCGGCACCGCCGTCCCCATGACGAGGCCCAGGGAGGCACCGGCGAGCGCGCCGAGCACCAGCACGACGATCGCCACCGGCAGGCCGCTGGCCCGCCACGAGATCCCGCCCAGCACCAAGGCCCCGACCGGGATCATCAGCAGCGCCGCCACCAGCCCGCGCAGCGCCCCGAACACGATCTTCTCCATCGCGACGAGGGCGACGGGCATCGGAGCGAGCAGCCGGTCCTCGATCTCCTTGGAGAAGCTGAAGTCCAGCACCAGCGGCAGCGCGGTGTTCTGGAACGCGCCGAGGAAACCGTTGAGCGCGACGATGCCGGGCAACAGGACCTGGACGTAGTCATCCTGCACGTAACCGAGGTCGGCGAGCACCTTGCCGAAGATGAACAGCAGGAAGAAGGGCTGGATGAGGACCTGGGCGAGGAAGGAGGGCAGCTCGCGGCCGGTGACGAACACGTCCCGCCAGAGCACGGCCAGGAAGGTCCGCAGCGCGACCCGGTACCGGCCGGCCAGTGCGGTCGCCGACCCGCCCACCGGGGCGGTCACCGCAGCTCCCGACCGGTCAGCTGGATGAACACGTCCTCCAGCGTGCCTCGCCCGATCGAGACGTCCGACACCTCGCCCCCGGCCTCGGCCACCGCACCCAGCACCGGTGGGAGCACGCCCGTCGGGTTGGCGTCGAGGTAGACGCGCAGCGCGCACGTCCGGTCCTCCACGCCCCCCGGGGCCGGCGGCGCGGCGCCGCGACCACGACCCGCCGCCGCGCCACCCCCGTCGCGTCCCCGGTCGACGTGCTCGACCCGGAGCACCGCCGGCACCCGGGACACCCTGGTCACCAGCTCCCCGGGCGTGGACCGTCCCGGTTCCACCACCAGCGTCAGGGTGTTGCTGCCGGGCAGGGAGGCCGTCAGGCCCACCGGGGTGTCCAGCGCCAGCAGGCGACCGTGGTCGACGATGCCCACCCGGTCGCAGAGCTTCGCGGCCTCGGCCATGTCGTGGGTGGTGAGCACCACCGTCACGCCCTGCCCTCGCAGACCCAGCACCCTGTCGTGCACGAACAGCCGAGCCTGGGGGTCCAGCCCGGTGGACGGTTCGTCGAGGAACATCACCCGGGGTTCGTGCATGAGGGCACGGGCGATCATCAGCCGCTGGGACTGGCCGCCGGACAGCTTGTCGACCAGGCCGCGACGGTGGTCGGCCAGCCCCATCCGTTCCAGCAGCTCGTCGGCCAGCCGGTTCCTCCTGGCCCGGGGGACGCCGTGGTAGGTGGCGTGGAACAGCAGGTTCTGCCGAACGTTGAGGGACCGGTCGAGGTTGACCCGCTGGGGGACGACCGCGAACAGCTGTCTCGCGCGTTCGGGGGAGCGGACCACGTCCACCCCCTCGACCTGGGCGCGGCCGGAGGTCGGGAGCACCCGCGTGGTCAGGACACCCACGGTGGTGGTCTTACCCGCGCCGTTGGGCCCGAGCAGGCCGAACACCTCACCCTGCTCCACGGTGAACCCCAGTCCGTCGACGGCCCTGGTGGGCCGCCGACGGTACTGTTTGACCAGGTCAACGACCTCGACCGCGTTGCCCATCCCGTCAGGGTATGGCGGTGCCCCCGGCTCGGCGACCGCTGCGGCCGGCCCCGCTCACCAACCGGCGGGCAGCGGGCGGCCCTCGGCGAAACCGGCGGCCGACTGCACCCCCAGCAGGGCTCGCTCGTGGAACTCGGGCAGCGTGCGCGCGCCGGCGTAGGTGCAGGCGGAACGGACACCGGAACTGATGGCGTCGAGCAGGTCCTCGACGCTCTCCCGCCGGGGTTGCAGCAGCATCCGGGAGCTGGAGATGCCCTCCTCGAACAGACCCTTCCTGGCCCGTTCGAAGGCGTCGTCGCTGCGGGTCCGAGCGGTGACCGCCCGCTTGGAGGCCATTCCGAACGACTCCTTGTAGGCGCGCCCGGTCTCGTCGTAGCGCAGGTCGCCGGGTGATTCGTAGGTCCCGGCGAACCAGGAGCCCACCATCACCGAGGACGCCCCGGCGGCCAACGCCAGGGCGACGTCCCGGGGGTGGCGCACGCCGCCGTCGGCCCAGACGTGCCGGCCGAGTTCGGTCGCGGCCGCCACGCACTCCGCGACGGCGGAGAACTGCGGGCGGCCGACGCCGGTCATCATCCGCGTCGTGCACATCGCACCCGGCCCGACCCCGACCTTGATGATGTCCGCCCCCGCCTCGGCGAGATCGCGGACGCCGGCCGCCGTCACCACGTTCCCGCCCACCACGGGCACCGACGGGCTCAGCGCACGGACCGCGCGCAGGGCGGTGATCATCTTCTCCTGGTGCCCGTGCGCGGTGTCCACGACGAGCGCGTCCACACCCGACTCCAGGAGGGCGGCGGCCTTCGCGGCGACGTCCCCGTTCACGCCGACCGCCGCGGCGACCCGCAACCGGCCCTGGCCGTCCAGCGCCGGCCGGTAGATCTCCGAGCGCAGCGCCGCCTTCGCGGTGAGGACCCCCGCCAGCCTCCCGTCGGCGTCCACGGCCAGCGCGGCTTCCGCTGCCCGACCGTGCAGCCGGTGGAAGACCTCGCGGGGCGGGGTGTCGATCGGGACGACCACGATCTCGTCGTCGGCCACCTGGCCCACCCGGGTGAACCGGTCGACCTCGGCGCAGGCCGCCTCGTCCACCGTTCCGATCGGGCGGTTCTCCTCGTCCACGACGACCACCAGGCCGTGGGCGCGTTTGGGCAGCAGGTTGATCGCGTCCGCGACGGCGTCACCGGCCCGGAGCACCAGCGGGGTGTCCCACACCGTGTCCCGGCGCTTGACCCAGCCGACGATCTCGCCGACCGCCTCCGGGGCCACGTCCTGCGGCAGGACCACCAGGCCGCCACGCCGGGCGACGGTCTCCGCCATCCGCCGCCCGGCCACGGCCGTCATGTTGGCCACGACGACGGGCAGCGTGGTGCCCGTGCCGTCGCCGGTGGACAGGTCCACGTCGAACCGGGACTCCACGTCGGACCGGTTGGGCACCAGGAAGACGTCGTCGTAGGTCAGGTCGTGACTGGGGTGTTGTCCGTCGAGAAACCGCACCGTCGAAGCGTACGGGGACAACGCCGGAAAAAGCAGGTGCGCGATGAGCGGAGCCGGGCCCGCGACGCGGCCAGCACCGCGCCGCCGGGGTGGCGGCGGGCGGGGTGCAGCGCCGGACCCTGACACCGCCAGGGACCGGGCCGGGGTGTTCTCGGGGCTGTTCCGGATACCGCCCGGCGTGCGCGGGCGGGAGGGTCTGCGCGTGACACGAGATCACCACCCCGAACACGATGACCGAGCACGGTTCCGAAGCCCCCGCCGTCACCCGGTGCCGCTGGCACTCGCTCTCGCCGGGCTCGTCACGGCGCTCCTGCCCGCCGCGGCCACCGCCGACCCGTCCACCCGGGGCACCCCGACCGCCGAACCCGTCGCCTGGTCGGCCTGCGCGACGGAGCACACCCCACCGGACCTGGAGTGCGCCACGCTCACGGTCCCCCTGGACTGGGCGCGCCCGGAGGCCGGGACCATCGACCTCGCGCTCAACCGGCTGCCCGCGAGGGAGGAGGACGACCGGGTCGGAGCGCTGCTGGTGAACCCGGGTGGCCCCGGCGGCTCCGGCGTCCAGGTGGTCCAGTACGGCGGAATGGCGTTGGGGACCCCCGAGTTCCTCCCCCTGCGCGAGCACTTCGACCTGGTCGGTTTCGACCCGAGAGGAGTGGGCGACAGCACACCAGCCAGCTGCGCCCGCGAGCCGCACGACCACACCGTCAGCCCCCATCCCGCCAACGTGGCCGAGTACGCCGAGCTGCTCCGGCACAACAGGAAGGTCGGCCTGAGCTGCCGCGCCGAGTCCGGGCGGCTGGTCGACCACATGGACACCGTCAGCGTCGCCAGGGACGTCGACGCGATCCGAGCGGCCCTGGGCGAGGAGCGGATCTCCTGGCTCGGCCTCTCCTACGGCACGGAGATCGGGCTGCTCTACGCGGAGCTGTACCCCGAGCGGGTGCGGGCGATGGTGCTGGACGGCGCCATCGACCACGGCCTCGACCCGTTCACCGCCGCCAGGGACGAGGCGGTGGCCACCGAGGACGCGTTGGGCCGCTTCGCCGACTGGTGCGCGGGCTCCTCGGACTGCGTGCTCCGGGACCGCGAGGTCGTGGAGGAGGTCCGGCTGCTCCTCGACACCGCCGAGGAGTCCGGGGTGTGGAACTCCGACGCCGGCCGGGCCGCCACCGCCGTGGAGGTGACGGCGGGGATCTACGGCCACCTGAACCTGCGCGACCTGTGGCCGGCGCTCGCCGTGGCACTGGCCGAGGCCCTGGACCCCGACGAACCCGACGCCGCCTCCCTGGCCGCGGCCACCATGTTCGTCAGCCCCGGCTACCCGGCCTACCGCATCGTCGGCTGCCACGACTTCACCACCGGCACCCCGAGCTACGCCGCGATGCGGGAACAGGCACGGGCGCTCCGCGAGCTCGCCCCCGTCCTGTGGCGGTACACCGAGTTCTCGGAGTTCACCAGCGGGTGCGCGGGC